>JBKJRJ010000230.1:0-9296 GCA_046594705.1 Vicinamibacterales bacterium | reverse complement strand
GAGCATCGCGCCGGCGTCGAGACGGCGTTGCATGCATCCATCCGGACACTGGACGATCTCGACGTCGAATGTCGCATCGAAACCGTCGGCGGCGCCTACCGCTGGATTCACGTGCATGCCTGGGTCGAAGGCGCGCACGGCGTCGCGGTGCGGATGCTGGGGATCCTGCACGACGTCAGCGAGCGGCGCGATCTCCTGGCCAGGGAACAGGAAGCGCGCAAGGCGGCCGAGCATGCCAGCCACGCCAAGGATCAATTCCTCGCCACGCTCAGCCATGAGTTACGGACCCCGATGAACACGATCATCGGCTGGACCGATCTATTGGCAGAGGGAGGGATCGACCCCGACGAGGCGCAGGTGGGGCTGACCACAATCCAGCGGCACGCCCAGGCCCAGGCCCGGATCATCGACGACCTGCTCGATATGGGACGGATCGTTTCGGGAAAGATCCATATCGATCCGCGGATTGTGCCGATCGAGCAGGTGGTGCGCGAAGCTGTGGAATCGGTGAGCCACGCGGCCACAGCCAAAGGCGTGCGTCTGGTCAGTGGGCCCCTGACCGACCGGCGGCTGGTCGCGGGCGACGCCGCAATGCTGCTGCAGATTTTCTGGAACCTGATGGGTAACGCCGTGAAGTTCACGCCAGCCGGCGGCACCGTCACGGTCACCGTCGACCGCGTCGGCGCCGACATCGAGGTCACTGTCCGCGATTCCGGTGAAGGCATCCACCCCGACTTCCTGCCGCACGTCTTCGACCGTTTCCGGCAGGCCGACGGCACCTCCACCCGATCACACGGAGGCCTCGGCCTCGGTCTCAGCATCGTCAAGCAATTGGTGGAGGCGCACGGCGGGACGGTGCGAGGCGCCAGTGAAGGACCGGGACGAGGGGCGGCATTCACGGTATCCCTGCCGATGGCGGAGGCGTCCGGCGCACCCTCGCCGGCGGGGTTGGGAGCCAGCGGCACGCTGGAGGCACGGCTGCACGGCGCCCGCATCCTCCTGGTGGACGACGACGAAGATTCGCGATATCTGATCGCACGCATCCTCAAGGGCCGCCAGGCCAACGTCGTCACGGCGGCATCCGCCGCTGAAGCGATCGACGCGCTGCACCAGCAGTCCTTTGACCTGCTCGTCAGCGACATCGGCATGCCGCACGAAGACGGCTACGATCTCATACGCAAAGTGCGATCGCTGCAGGGCGCTCGCGGCGGGACGATTCCCGCGCTCGCGCTGACCGCGTATGGCCGGCCCGAGGATCGGACACGCGCACTGGCGGCGGGCTTCCAGGAACATGAGACCAAACCTGTGCAGGCGGCGCGGCTGCTGCGCGCGTGCGCCAGCCTGATCCGGACCGCACCCACGGGTTGAATCACCCGGCGCGGGGCGGACCTGGGCGAGGAATCGATTCAGATACGCCGCGGGTCGGCGGGACGTGCCAGTTCGTACTCGAGGATCGCGGCGGCGAAGGCACGACGGTCTTCGAGTGGAGAGTGAGGTTCGGCGCGGACGATGCGTCCGCGGCAGATGGTCTTGCCGGTGACGGACGTGGAAATCCAGGTGGGAATCTCCATCAGCAACTCGACCGGGGTATCGACCTCGATTGGGCGGTCAGTCCGAAAGAGCACGCCGGACTTGCTGATGTTCTCGGTCCAGCCTTCCGCCCACGCGCCATCGGCCGGCGTCCTGTAGAGGATCGCGATCGGAATGGCGAAGCGTGGCGCCCTTGGGAAGTGCGGTTGAGGTGACACTTAAACCCCCCAAATCTACCTCATTTGACGTTCGAGTACCTTCAAATGATTCATCGAAGTGACTGCAACGAACGGGTAAGGACTACACGTTCAGCGTCGTAAAGGCGCGCAAAGGGCTCGATACCGCACAATTCTGGCTGGTGGCCGCCTCGTCAGAGTGGAGCTATCAGGCTTGGATTCATAGAGATAGCGGGCAGGCTGGCGGGCCTTCCGGATGCTCACGGCGCTGCGGACGGGTCGCGGGGTTGACCCGCTCGGCGGGCGTCGGGTTACCCGTCGCGGACTCCGTAGTATCCCGCGAGGCACTGGTCCATCACCCACGACGCGCGGGCGCCGGACTCGCCGGTCGATTCGCATCGGCCGCGGCCGCGCAGTTCGTCGACGATGGTCTGGATCAGCGGCTGGTGCACGTGCAGCGGGTTGCGGATCGCCTGGGTGTCACTCGTCCCGCCGCGCGAGACGACCACGTCGCCGTCGGCGAACACCGGCGTCGTCAGGGTTCCGTCCGACCCGAGGAACGTGAGGCCGTCGGTCTTGGCCTCGGCATGGAAATTCCAGATCCCGGTGCCGGCTACGCCGGACTCGAACCGGAACGCCGCGGCCGTCACGTCCTCGGCGGCATAGGCGCCGCCGGTATTGATTGCCACCCCGTGCGCGGTGGTGATGGGTCCGACCACGAAGTCCAGCAGGTCGACGCAGTGCGAGGCGAGGTCGAGAAAGAGCCCGGCGCCCGCGTGCGCCGGATCGAATCGCCAGTTCGCGGCGTCCGGCCCGGTGGCCAGCCGGTCAGTGACCTGCACGTGGACCGAGGTCAGCTGGCCGATGGCGCCGGCGGCGAGCAGCTCGCGGACGCGCAGGAAGCGGGGGAGTGCGCGGCGGTAGTAGGCGACCCAGAGCGGCACCCCGGCGGCTCGGAACGCCGCCTGCATCCGCGCGCATTCCGGGTGATTGCGCGCCATCGGTTTTTCGACCAGGCAGGGCTTGCCCGCGGCCGCGGCACGCAGCGCCAGCGCTTCGTGCGTACCGGGTGGCGTCGCGATGTAGACGGCGTCGATGCCGGGGTCGGCCACCAGTGCGTCCGCCGTCGCATGGACGCGGGGGACGCCGTGCCGCCGCGCGTAATCCTCCGCCTTGGCGCGATCCCGGCGCATCACCGCCACGAGTGACGATCCTTCCGCGCGTTGAAAGCCGGGGCCGCTCTTCACCTCCGTCACGTCGCCGCAGCCGATGATGCCCCACCTGACGCGCTCCATGCCTTAAGATACCCCGCATGGATCGACGAGACTTCCTCAAACTCAGCGGATCCACGGTCGCCCGCAAGTCGGCGCCGGTCGACGTCCCGGACTTAACAGCCCGCGGCCGCTGGACAACGCAGGCGCCGCTGCCGATCTTCCATATGTAACGGATGGGGACCACGCGGGCAGTCGTCCTCGCGCGCGGCCTGGGCACGCGGATGCGCGAGCCCGACGCCGGCGCCAGGCTGAGCGACCGGCAGCAGCACGCCGCGGACGCGGGCATCAAGATGATGATCCCCGTCCACGGTCGTCCATTCCTCGACTACGTGCTGAGCGCCCTGGCGGACGCCGGCCTGACCGAGGTCGCGCTGGTGGTCGCGCCTGATCACGACCTGATCCGCGCCCACTATGACGCCCACGCGACTGTCCGGGTCACCCTCAGATACGTGGTCCAGCCGGCGCCGCTCGGCACGGCGAACGCGGTGCTCGCGGTGGAGGAGTGGAGCGGCAGCGGTCCGTTTCTCACGTTGAACGCCGACAATCTGTATCCGGTCGCGGCGCTCCGCGCGCTGGCCTCGCTCGACGAGCCGGGCCTGCCCGGATTCGAGCCGGAGGATCTCATCCGAACCAGCAATATCTCTGAGGAACGGATTCGCGCCTTTGCGCTGGTCGACGTGGATGATGAGGGGTATGTGACGGGCATCGTCGAAAAGCCGGCGGGCCTTCCCGCACACCCGCTGGTCTCGATGAATCTCTGGCGGTTCGACTCACGCATCTTCGCCGCGTGCCGCGCCGTGCCTCGCTCGGCGCGCGGCGAGTTCGAGCTGCCGGAAGCCGTCGGTCTCGCGGCCAGGAGAGGCGTTCGATTCAAGACCATTCCGGCGTGTGGACCGGTGCTGGACCTGTCGCGCCGCGCCGACACCGCCGACATCGAACGCCGGCTCGCGGGAGTGACGCCGCAGCCATGACCGGTCACGAACTCGCCTCGTTTCTCGTCGAACGAGGCCTGGACCCCGGCACGCTCACGGCGAAGGCCGCCCTGTTCGACCTCGGCCTCACGGCGTTCCACGGCCACACCGCTGAAGCCCCGCGGCACGCCTGGTGGGTGCCCGGGCGGCTGGAGGTCTTCGGCAAGCACACCGACTACGGCGGCGGCCGGACGCTGGTCTGCGCGGTGCCGAACGGTCTCGCGCTGGTGGCCAGCCCGCGCGCCGATGGCAGTCTGCATGTGGTCGACGCGCGTCGCGGCGACCGGCTGGTGCTCCGGCGCCTGGCGGAAGGTGGCTTGACGGGCTGGCGGCATTACGTGGAGGTGGCGGCGCGCCGGCTCGCCGCGAACTTTCCTGGTGCGGCGCTCGGGGCCGACATCGTCTTCGCGGGTGATCTGCCGCGCGCGTCGGGCATGAGCAGCTCGAGCGCCCTCGTCGTGGCGATGGCGACGGCGCTCGTCCGGGTGTCGGGCATCGCCGAGCGCCCCGAGTGGCGCGCCAACATCCAGGAGACGCGCGACATCGCCGGCTATTTCGCCTGCATCGAGAACGGCCTGACGTTCGGGACGCTGGCCGGCGACGCGGGCGTCGGCACGCACGGCGGCAGCGAAGATCACGCCGCGATTCTCGCCGCGATTCCCGGCCAGCTCTCGGCCTTCGCCTTCATGCCCATCCGGAGCGAAGGGACGGCGGCCATGCCGGAGGATTGGCGCTTCGTCCTGGCGCCAAGCGCGGTGCGATCGTCGAAGACCGGGAACCAGCAGGCCGCGTACAACAACCTGGCGCGCGGCGTCCGCGTGCTGCTCGACGCCTGGAACGCGGACCACCCACGGGCCGCGTCCCTCGGCGCGGCGCTCGCACACGGAGGCGCCGTGGCGCTGCGCGATGTCGTCAGCGCCACGTCTCTCGCGGACTGGCCGCCCGACGTCCTCCGCAGACGACTGGATCACTTCATCGCGGAGGACGCGCGCATTCCCGACGCGCTGGATGCCTTCCGCGCCGCCGATTCTGCCCGCCTGACCGCGCTCGCGCGGGCGTCACAGGACGACGCGGAGCATCTCCTCGGCAATCAGGTGCCGGACACCATTGCGCTGGCGCGCGCGGCCACCGAGCTCGGAGCGTTCGCCGCGTGCAGCTTCGGCGCCGGATTTGGCGGCAGCGTCTGGGCGCTCGTCGACCGTGATGGCGGCGGGTTCGCAGAACGGTGGGCGCCTGGGGCTTTCGTCGCCAGGCCCAGCCTGCCGGTGACCGAACTCGCTCTGTAGCTCGCTTGGGCCTTTTGGGTTTTGAGCCTTGGGCTTTGGGCTTTGGCGCCTTACCGAATACCTGGGAGCGGTGGCGCGGCGGCGGGAACGGCTGCGCGGAAGTCTTCGCCGACCACCGCGGCGATCGTCGCGGCGAGCTGCGACGTGGTCACGGTCACCGTGTCGCGCGCGCCGAGGGGCGCGACACCGGGTCCGATCGCCGCGAACCATGTGGATTCGGCGGCCGGCACCTTCCGGCCGTGATCCATCCAGTCGGTGGGCGTTGCCCCGCGGCCGTGGTCGGTCGTCACCAGCAGCGTGGTCCGGTTGGCATACTCCGGCATCGACTGCAGGGTCTCCCAGATGCGCGCGATGAAGCGATCCGCGCGGAACGAGGCATCGAGATACAGATCGTAGCGTCCCGCGTGCGCCCACTCGTCTCCTTCGCCGAGCATGATGTAGAGGACGCGCGGTTTCGTCGTGCGCAGCGCCTCGAGCGCGGCGTACACGATGGGCGCGTCGAACGTGCCGTACTCCCAGTACGGCGGCAGGTCCGCGGCCAGTTCGTTGATCGCCCGCTCGCGCTCCGTGGTGGCTGACGGCACAGGCGAGAAGCCGGACCCGACGGGAATTCGGCTGCGGCCGGTGTTCAGGATTGACGGCAGCACGTCCCAGGCGCCAAAAGCCGCGACCCGTCCGGCGAACCCCGGGCGCCGGTTCAGCCACTCGAGCACGGTGATGTTCGGGTTGGGCACCTTGTCGTTGCTATCCACGCGCGCATCGGCGGATCCCGACAGCATCTCGTTGTAGCCGGGATACGAGAACCACAGGCCGTTCGTCAGGTGGGCGCGGCTGCCCTTGGCAGGATCGCCGAAGATCTGGCCCTTCGCCGCGACGGTTCCCCAGATGAAGGGCATCAGCACCGACCGGCGGGCGTCAGCGGTCGGGCGCCAGAATCGCTTTTCGGCCGCGCCGGGCGATCCGTCCTTGGCCTTCTTGAAGTACTCCTGGCTCGCGCCGCCGAACATCTCCTGCCACCGCAGGCCGTCAATGGTGATGACCACGACATTCGGCGCGGTCTGGGCCTGCGGCCGCATCGAGACCAATGCCAGCGCAATCGTCAGGCCGAGAGTCCAGCTTCGCATGCGGCTACCGTACAACAAGGAGGGCGGAAGGCGGAAGGCGCGCAAAGCGGAGAGCTACCCGCCCCGCGTGTGCATCTCGAGATGGGCGTCGCGCTTGAGCGCCGCGACCGGGATGAGGATCTCGCGCGCGGGAGAGCTGAGGCGCTCTTCGGCGCCGCGATCGGCGCGCATCGACCACACCGTGGAGATGAGGTGCGCGAGCTCTTCGCCCGTCGCCCCCTCCCGCAGCGGATGCCGCAGGTCGAGCCCGCCGCGTGCATAGAGGCACAGCAGCCACAGCCCGTCCGCGGTCAGGCGGCTCCGGTCGCAGGCGGCGCAGAAGGGTTCCGTCGTGGATGCGATGATCCCGAAGGTGGTGCCATCCGGCAGCCGGAAGCGTTCCGCCGGAGCCGAGTCGCGGCCCGCCAGGGATTCGATCGGGCCATACGTCTCCGACAGCCGCGCCAGGATTTCCCGTTTCGACACCACCGCATCGAGCGACCAGCGCGTGGCGCCGCCCACGTCCATGTATTCGATGAACCGCACCTCCGCGTTCACCCCCTTGCCGAACTCCAGCAGCCCCTGCAGCTCGTCGTCGTTGCGGCCGCGCAGGACGACGGTGTCGATCTTGAGAGCGCCGAAGCCGGCCCGGGCCGCGGCGTCGATGCCCGCCAGCACGGCGGGCAGCTCATCGAAGCGCGCCAGCGCCTGGAACCGGTCGCGCCGCAGGGTGTCGAGGCTGACGGTGAGGCGATGGAGGCCCGCCGCGCGAAGCGCCTCCACTTGCGCCGCGAGCAGCACCCCGTTGGTCGTGAGCGCCAGGTCGCGGATCGCGGGCCGGGCGGCGAGAAGGGCAATCAGGGTGGGGAGGTCACGGCGCAGCAGCGGTTCGCCGCCGGTCAGCCGCACCCGGTCCGCCCCGAGCGCGGCAAAGGCGTCCGCCAGGACGGCGATCTCCTCGAAATCAAGCAGGCTCTCGCGCGGCAGCCACGCGTAATCCGCCTCCGGCATGCAGTACTGACAGCGCAGGTTGCAGCGGTCGGTGACGGAGATGCGCAGGCTGCGCAGCGGGCGGTCGAAGCGATCGGCAATCACCCTGTCCGCTATCGTACACGCTGTCGGCTCGAAGTGGCCGGGGCGGACTCAGGCGATCGCCGAGTCGTCGAAGTCCCGCAGCGGCACCGAGGCGCGCGGGCGCTTGATGTCGCGTGGTGCCCGGGTCAGGACTGTGACCCGCACGAATCAGGGCCGGACGGTATAATCCCCGGATGCTTCGATCCGTAATGGTCGCCCTGATGATCGCCGCCGCGATCATTGCCGCCCCCGTGGCCCAGACTGCGGCGCCCAAGGGGCCCAAGGCGTCCAAAGCGCCCAAGGCGCCCAAGGGTGGGCCGAAACCCTCGGCCGCGGCGGCGAAGCTGGAGGCGCTCAAGCAGGAGGCCGTCGCGGACGTCGAGGGCCAGGCCCGGTTTTCGCAGCAGATGGTCGACCAGATCTTCAGCTATGGCGAGTTGGGATTCCAGGAAGTCGAAACCAATCGCTACCTGATCGACATCCTGAAGAAGAACGGTTTCGCCGTGCAGGAAGGGATCGCCGGCGTGCCGACCGCCTTCATGGCGACGTGGGGATCCGGCAAGCCGGTCATCGCGCTGGGATCCGACATCGACGGGATCCCGCAGGCGTCACAGAAGCCTGGCGTCGCGTTTCACGACCCCCTGATCGAGGGGGCGCCCGGCCACGGCGAAGGACATAACTCCGGACAGGCGGTCAACATCACCGCGGCGATCGCCGTGAAGAAAATCATGGAGCGCGACAAGCTGGCGGGCACCCTGCGGATTTGGCCGGGCACGGCCGAAGAGCTCGTCGGCACCAAGGCGTATTACATCCGCGCCGGGCTTTTCAAGGATGTCGACATCGCGCTGTTCACGCACGTGAGCGACGAGCTGGACGTCACCTGGGGGGATCGGGCGGGGACCGGCCTGGTCTCCGTTCAGTACTCGTTTGTCGGTGAAACCGCGCACGCGGCGGTCAGCCCCTGGCGCGGCCGCAGCGCCCTCGACGCCGTGCAGTTGATGGACATCGGCTGGAACTTCCGCCGCGAGCACCTCCGCCTCAGCCAGCGCTCGCACAGCGTCATCGTCGACGGCGGCGATCAGCCCAACGTGGTGCCGCGCACCGCGTCGGTCTGGTACTACTTCCGCGAGATCGATTACCCGCACATCAAGGAGATGTGGGAGACGGGCGACACCATCGCCAGGGCGGCCGCGATGATGGCCGGCGTCGAGCTCCAGCCGACCAGAGTGCTCGGCAGCGCCTGGCCGCAGCACTTCAACAAGGTCGTCGCCGAGACGACGTTCGCCAACATCCAGAAGGTCGGACTGCCCACGTGGAGTGACGAGGATCAGCAGCTCGCCAAGGCTCTGCAGAAGGAGCTCAAGAACCCGCAACAGCCGGGCCTGTCCACGCAACTGCGCAGCGGCCTGGCGGGTCCCGCCGAGAACAACAACGGCGGCGGCTCCGACGACATCGGCGACATCTCGTGGAACGTGCCGACCGTCACGCTGCGCTACCCCTCGAACATCCCCGGGCTGCCCGGGCACAACTGGGCCAACGCGATCGCCATGGCGACGCCGATCGCGCACAAAGGCGTGACCGCGGGCGCCAAGGTCCAGGCGATGACCATGCTTGACCTCGTCTCCCGCCCCGAGCTGGTCGAGCAGGCGTGGACCTATTTCCGCGACGTGCAGACGAAGGACACCAAATACCAACCGCTGCTGCGGCCGCAGGATCAGCCCGCGATCTGGCTGAACAAAGGGATCATGGACAAGTACCGCCCCGAGATGAAGAAGTACTACTACGACCCCTCGCGCTACGGCACCTACCTGGAGCAGCTCGGCATCAAATACCCGACCGTGAAAGTTGGCAGTAAGCAGTAAGCAGGAAGCAGTTTGCAGTG
>JBKJRJ010000158.1:0-3870 GCA_046594705.1 Vicinamibacterales bacterium | reverse complement strand
GTTCATGCGGATGAACGAGGGGAAGTAGTCGCCGGCGTTCGAGTCCATCAGGACGCCCGACTCGGGCGACCAGGAAGTCGCGTTGCCGCGCGCGGCGCTCGGCACAATCCCGGTCAGCACGCCGGACCCGAAAATGAGCGGAATGTCGGGATGCAGGGGCTGCAGCGACTCGTCGAGCAGCCGGTGCAGGTAGAACATGTTGGCGCCGCGCCCCGCCAGTAGCGACCGCACCACCGCCAGGGGCGTGTAGCCGCGCCGGACTTCGCGGCGCTCGAGATCCACCAACACCGTGGCCCCTTGCGTGGGGTACTGCGGCGCCTGGGGCAGTTCGGCCACCAGCCGGGCCACGCGATCGCGCACGGGCATCTCTGTAGTCTAATCGGAACCCGACCGATAACAGAGCTGGAGCCATACCTACATGCAGTCGGCCGCGGCGCTGCGGGAACAGATCGCCACCCTGGTGCGGGAGTACCACGGCGCGCAGTTCCCGGATCGCCCCTTCACTCCGGGCACGGACCTCGTCCATTACGCCGGACGTGTGTTCGACGCCGAGGAGCTGACCAACCTCGTTGACGCCAGCCTCGACTTCTTTCTGACCGCCAACCGCTACGCCGAGCGGTTCGAAGGGGATTTCTCCGAATACCTCGGCGTGTCGGACGCGCTCCTCGTCAACTCGGGGTCTTCCGCCAACCTGGTGGCCCTGACGACGCTGACGTCGCCGAAACTCGGGGCCAGGCGGCTCAAGCCGGGCGACGAGGTGGTGACGGTCGCGGCGGGGTTTCCCACCACGCTTGCGCCAATCCTCCAGAACAACCTGGTGCCGGTATTCGTGGACGTCAACCTCGGGGACTACACGGCCGTCCCCGATCAAATCCGCGAAGCCGTTGGCCCGCGGACCCGCGCGATCATGATGGCGCACACGCTCGGGGTGCCGTTCGACCTCGACGTGGTGACGGAGGTCGCGCGGCAACACGACCTCTGGGTGATCGAAGACAACTGCGACGCGCTCGGGTCCCGTTATCGTGGCCGGCTCACCGGCACCTTCGGCCACCTCGCGACCATGTCGTTCTACCCGGCCCACCACATCACGATGGGCGAAGGCGGCTGCGTCGTCACCAACGACGAGCAACTGGGCCGCATCGCGACGTCGTTCCGGGACTGGGGCCGTGACTGCTACTGCGCGGGGGGCGAGAGCAACACCTGCGGCACCAGGTTCAACCAGCAGTTCGGGTCGCTGCCTGCGGGGTACGATCACAAGTACGTCTACAGCCACATCGGCTACAACCTGAAGGTCACCGACATGCAGGCCGCGATCGGCTGCGCGCAGCTCGGTAAGCTTGACGGCTTCATTGCCCGGCGCCGGGCGAATTTCGACACCCTGATGGCCGCGTTGAAGCCCTACGAGGACCGGCTGGTGCTGCCGCAGGCGCTCGCGCACTCCGAGCCGTCGTGGTTCGGCTTCGTGATCACCGTTCGTGACGGGGCCGGTTTCAGCCGCGCCGAACTCGTCGGTTTCCTGGAGGCCAGCCGGATCGAAACCCGCAGCCTGTTTGCCGGCAACCTGCTGCGCCATCCCGCGTTTCATGGGATACCGCACCGGATCGTCCGCGACCTGGTGAACACCGACACGGTGATGAACCACACGCTCTTCGTGGGCGTCTATCCCGGCCTGGACCCGGCGCGCCTCGATCACATGGCCGACGTATTTTCCCGGTTCATGCGCGGAGCGCGCGCTGCGTGACGCATGGCGGTGACGCAGAAGCTGGCGTGCATGGTCGAACGCGTCGTCGCGCACGGCGAACGCGTCTATTCGGTGGCGCTGCGGCCCGAACGGCCGGCGCCGCGGTTCCGTGCCGGGCAGTTCCTGCACCTGGCGCTCGATCCGTACGATCCGACCGGGTTCTGGCCTGAGTCGCGAGTGTTCTCGATCGCAAGCTCGCCGGCCGAGCGCGGCCGGGTCAGTATCACGTATGCGGTGCACGGCCGGTTCACGGCGCGGATGGAAAGCGAACTGGCCGAAGGGCGCCAGGTCTGGATCAAGATGCCGTACGGCGATTTCGTCGTCAGCGGCGGCTCGGACGTCATGCTGTTCGCCGGGGGCACGGGCGTCTCGGCGTTTACCGCGTTCCTGGAAGGGCTGGCGCCTGGGACCGGCCACTCGGTGACACTGGCGTACGGCGCGCGCACCGGCGACCTGTTGATCTACCGCGACGTCGTCGAGCGCTGCGCGCAGCGGCTGACGGCGATGGGCGTGTCGTATTTCGTCGAGCAGTCCGGTTCGGCGGACCCGCCCGGGGCGATTGCCGGACGGGTCACGGTCGAGGCGATGTGGCCGCGGCTGGACCGTCCGTTCGAAACGGCGTACTACATTTCGGGGCCTCCGGCGATGCTGCGGAGCATCGGCGAGGACCTGCGTGGGCGTGATGTTTCTTCGGAGGCGATTCACATTGACGCCTGGGAATAGCGTATCGGCGGCCTCACCGTCCTTCTGGCGGGACCGCCCCGTGTTGGTGACCGGCGCGACCGGCCTGGTCGGCGCGTGGGTCGTGCGGCAGCTCCTCGACGCGGGGGCCGACGTGGTGGCCGTGGTGCGCGACTGGGTCCCGCGGTCGGAGCTCGTCGCGGCCGGCCTGCTCGACCGGATCAGGGTCGTGCGCGGCGACATCCGCGAGCAGGAGATGCTGGAGCGGGCGCTGGGAGAGTACGAAGTCGACACGGTCCTGCATCTCGCGGCCCAGACGACCGTGGGTGTGGCGAACCGCAACCCCGTCTCGACGCTGGATACCAATATTCGCGGCACCTGGGCGCTGCTCGAAGCCTGCCGCAGGAGCCCCACTGTCAAGCAGATCGTGATCGCCTCCTCCGACAAGGCCTACGGCGACCAGGAGGTGCTCCCGTACACGGAGGACGCGCCGGTCCTCGGGCGCAACCCGTACGACGTCAGCAAGTCGTGCGCGGATCTCATCGGCCAGATGTACGCGAAGAGCTACGGCCTGCCGGTGGCGGTCACGCGGTGCGGCAACTTCTTCGGCGGCGGCGATCTCAACTGGAACCGCCTGGTGCCGGGGACGATCCGTTCGGTGCTGCGCGGTGAGCGTCCCGTCATCCGGTCGGACGGGCACTACACGCGCGACTACATCTATGTCGAGGACGGCGCGCGCGCCTACCTGATGCTTGCGGAACAGATGGCGGCGAAGCCGGAGCTGCGCGGCGAGGTCTTCAACTTTTCCTATGAACACCGCATGACGGTGCTGGCGCTCGTCGCCACGCTCCTCGACGTGATGGGATCGCCGCTCGAGCCCGACGTGCGCAACGAAGCATCGAACGAGATCCGCGATCAGTATCTCGACGCGGCCAAGGCACGGACCACGCTCGGCTGGGCGCCGGCGTTCACGCTCGACGCGGGCCTGCGGGAGACCGTCGGCTGGTATACGAGGTACTTCGGTGGCTGATGAACGGATCCCGGTGGTCATCCTGTGCGGCGGCGCGGGCACCCGGCTGTCGGAGCAGACCGAAACGCGCCCGAAGCCGCTCGTCGAGATCGGCGGCCGGCCGATCCTGTGGCACATCATGAAGCACTACTCGCGGTACGGCTTCAACGAGTTCGTGCTGGCGCTGGGCCACAAGGGGGATCAGATCAAGCGCTACTTCCTGGATTACCACGCGATCGGCCAGGACATGACGATCTCGCTGCAGGACGGACAGGTGGCGCCGCTCAACAACCGGATCGAGCCCTGGAAGGTCCACCTGGTGGACACCGGCGAGGCCACCCTGACGGGCGGCCGGCTCCGGCAGCTGCACGCGCTGATCGGCGGGAACACCTTCATGCTGACCTACGGTGACGGCGTCGGCAACGTCCCGATTGATCAG
>JBKJRJ010000132.1:0-2585 GCA_046594705.1 Vicinamibacterales bacterium | reverse complement strand
CTCGCGACACCGCGTGCAGCGGAACTGCTGACGGCCGTCCTGGTCGGTCAGCAGCGTGGTGTCGTGGATCCCGCAGGCTGGACACTGCCGCGTCACGCTCGGGTCAACCACGTGCCCGTTCTGGCAGCTGTAAGCCGCGTTCCCCACATCCCCGATCTTCCAGGCATTCTGCGTCCACAGCATATCGCCGCCGCATTCGGCGCACGGCACTGAGCGCATCATCGTGTTGTCCATGGTTCTGCTCCTCGCGCGTCCGAGTTCCGGGAGCCGCGTGCGCGACTGGCGGCAGACGATTCGCCCGCCGCACCCGACGCCGCGGTCCAGGCGGAGCGGGTGAGACGCTGTTCGGATCAGTCTAGCCGAAGGGTGCCTGGCCCGGCCTCGACGTGGCGCGTATTCACGGCGCCGGTGTCGTGCCGGCGCCCCCTGGCGTGCTCCGCCGCGTGCGTTCGATCAGCCACGCCGAGCCTTCCGCGTATGACCGGAACGCATGAATCGTCAGCGTCGGGTTTCGCCGTTCCGCCTTGATCTCCGTCATGCGGGCCATCCCGAAGCTGGCCTCCCCGCTGGTGACGATGGCGGCGTTCGCCCCGTCGAGCTCGGGGGCGTGCTGTCCGAAGAAATCGGTCATCGCCTCTATGAACTGGTAGGTCGGCGGATGCGAGGCCCGGTAGTCAATCAGCAGCGCCGGCATCCGGCGGAATTCGGGCGTCGCCAGCACCTCGAGCATCACCGTGCGCCATTCCTCCATGACGTAGGGATCGATGACGAGCAGGACCCGGAATCGATTCTCGGGCTCAACATGGGTGGTCACAGGCACGGCGGTGGGCTCCTTCTGGCCGACCAACACGAAATCGACGCCTGATCTGCCGCGTCGGGGCCCCGCATGAGGCGCGACACCGGCCGGGGCGGACCTTCGGAGGAGGCCGCCGCCCGGTCGAACGGCGGGGTCTTACGCAGGCCCCGACCGGCGCCGGTTACACACTAGAGCGAATCGGCTGGTTTGTCTGTAGGACTGATGCTGACTGTCAGTCCGTTCGCGGCTGACCGGCCGCCGGCGTCCAGGCGCCTCAGCCTGGCGCCCGGCCGCGGACGATTTGCCAGGGTGGCCATAAGGCCTTATACTAAGAGCCATATGGCCATCATCGCCGGACCTGACGTCGCGCGGCTGCGCACGTTCTTCCGCGAGGGGGCGCCTGGCCCCAACGCCCACGTCGTCCTGCTCGGCCTCTCGGCCTTCGACACGGCCGACCTGGTGGGCGCCATCCAGCAGGGCCTCCGCTATCAGACCTTCGAACGGTTCCGGCGCAACATCGCGCTGCCGGTCGAGACCCTCATGGCGCTCATCGGCATTCCGCGCCGGACGTTGACGCGGCGCAAGCTGGAAGGACGCTTCGCCCCCGACGAATCCGATCGCCTCGTGCGCGCGTCGCGGGTCTATTCGAAGGCGCTGCAGCTGTTCGACGGCGACCGCGAGACGGCCTCGCGCTGGCTGATCACCGCGCAGCGCGGGCTCGGCGGCGAGGCGCCGGTCGTCCTCTCGAGCACCGACGTCGGCGCGCGCGAAGTGGAACGGCTGATCGACCGCCTCGAGCACGGCGTGTTCGCCTGAAGTCCCCGTGATCACCGCGTGGCGCATCACCAAGACGGTGCACGCGGCGCGCGCGTTCGACGGCGACGGCGCGCGGATCGCAGGCGGGCGCTGGACGTCGCCGGGCCTGCCGCTCGTCTACACCGCCGAGAACGCCGCGCTCGCGGCGCTCGAAGTGCTCGTCCATTTCGACGTCTCGGTTCGTCCCGCCTACGTGCTGATTCCTTGCGCCTTCCCGTCCGCTATCGTTCTGCGGCTGGACCGCCGCCGGCTGCCCGGCCAGTGGCGCGGCTACCCGGCGCCGGCCGCCCTGCAGCAGCTCGGCGACGCCTGGGTCAGGAGCGGCGCATCAGCCGTCCTGGAGGTGCCCAGCGTCGTCATCGACAGCCAGTCGAATTTCCTGCTGAACCCGGCCCACCAGGACTTCAGCAAGGTCACGCCCGGCACACCGGTCCCATTCGACTTCGATCCACGCCTCCTGAAGAAGTAGCGGGCCCCTCACCGCGTCCGCTGCGAAGCGTTCATCGCTCGACGGTCACGGCGTCGATGCGCACCGGCTTATAACCGCCGATCGCCTTGAAATAGAACAGCAGCAGCAGGTAGATGACAGCCATGACGGCCGGGATGTAGGCATCCGCCTTCAGCGTCTTACGGTCGCCGACAATGCTGGCGTCCGCCACCATCTGCTGCTCCGGCGTCTTCGTCGCGGCCGTCTGCGCCGCCGACAGCTTCGTGCCGTCGAGTCCGGTGGTTTCGGCGAGGAAGAGGAATCGGCTCGGCGCCGGCGCCTTGTACTGCTCGTAGACCGCCGGCGCGGTCGTGATGAGGTGCTCGGCGGTGAACCGGTCCTTTGCGTAGCCGAGACCCGGACCGCCAATCAGCCCGGCCGACATCATGCCGATGCCGCCCATGATCGACATCGCGATCGCTCCCGTGCGCGGGAAGCGATCGCCCACCACGGCCAGCATCGTCGGCCAGAAGAACGTCTTGCCCA
>JBKJRJ010000088.1:0-13649 GCA_046594705.1 Vicinamibacterales bacterium | reverse complement strand
AAGCTGGTCGAAATCCAGTACGAACGGAACGACCACGATTTCGGCCGCGGCGTCTTCCGTGTCCGCGGCGACATCGTCGAGGTCTATCTGTCGTACGAGGAGAGTGCGCTCCGCATCGAGTTGTTCGGCGATGAGGTGGACGAGCTGACCGCCTTCGACCCGCTGACCGGCAAGACCATCCGGCGGCACGACAAGGTGGCCATCTTCCCGAAGACACACTTCGTGGCGCCGCGCGAGAAGACCAAGCTGGCGGTCACCAGCATCAAGGCGGAACTGGACTGGTACCGCACGCAGCTCGAAGCGGAAGGCAAGGTCCTCGAAGCGCACCGGCTGCATCAACGGACGATGTTCGATCTGGAGATGATCAAGGAAATCGGCTACTGCCACGGCATCGAGAACTACGCGCGGCATCTGACCGGTCGCCCGCCCGGCGCGCCGCCGCCGTCGCTGCTCGACTACCTGCCGCCGGACGCGCTCACCATCCTGGACGAGAGCCACCAGACGGTGCCGCAGATCCGTGGCATGTACCACGGGGATCGCTCGCGGAAGGAGGTGCTGGTGGCCTACGGCTTCCGCCTGCCGTCCGCGCTCGATAACCGGCCGTTGAATTTCGAGGAGTGGGAGCAGCGCACCGGGCAGGTGATGTTCGTGTCGGCGACTCCCGGCCCGTACGAACTGAACCTCGCGGGCGGGGCGGTGGTCGAGCAGATCATCCGGCCCACCGGACTGGTGGATCCGCCGATCGACATCCGCCCCGTCAAGGGACAGGTGGATGACCTGCTGGCCGAGATCCGGGACCGGGCGGGCCGTGGCGAGCGGGTGCTCGTGACCACCCTGACCAAGCGGATGGCCGAGGACCTGACGCAGTACTATCAGGAGCTGGGCGTCAAGGTGCGCTACCTCCACTCCGATATCGAGACCCTCGAGCGGATCGAGATTCTCCGCGAGCTGCGGCGCGGCACCTTCGACGTTCTCGTGGGGATCAACCTGCTCCGGGAAGGACTCGACCTCCCCGAGGTGTCGCTGGTGGCGATCCTGGATGCGGACAAGGAAGGCTTCCTGCGCTCGGCGGGCTCGCTGATCCAGACCGTCGGCCGCGCCGCGCGGCACGTGCGTGGACGGGCCATCATGTATGCCGACCGGATGACCGACTCGATGAAGAAAGCCATCGGCGAAACCGATCGCCGGCGTACGATCCAGGTGGCCTACAACGAGGCGCACGGCATCACGCCGGCGTCGATCATCAAGAGCATCGACCAGGTGATGTCGAGTGTCTACGAGCGCGACTACGTGACGATTCCGACCTCGCCGGACGAGGCGGGGAAGTTCAAGACGCAGGCCGAGCTCGACGCCCACGTCTCCGGCCTGCAGCAGCAGATGAAGGCGGCGGCCGGCAACCTCGAATTCGAGAAGGCCGCCACCATCCGGGACCGGATCAAGCAGTTGAAAAGCCGCGAGTTGGGCCTGGCCGGGAGCCGGCGCTAGCGTGGCGTCGAAACTGGAGACCTGGGCCAAGGCGGCTGTCCTCGAGGTGCAGGAATACGTGCGCCTCCTCGCGAAGATCGGCCGCGCCGTGGTCACCCCGCCGTTCTACTTCCGCGACATCGTCGAGCAGTTCGATTCGATCGGGATCGGGTCGCTCACGGTCGTCCTGCTGGCCGGGTTGTTCACCGGCATGGTGCTGGCGCTGAACTCCGGCATCACGCTCGACCAGTTCGGCGCGCGCTCCATGGTCGGGCGCCTGATCAGCGCATCGATGGTCAAGGAGTTGGGGCCGGTGCTGACCGGGCTGATGGTGGCGGGGCGCGTCGGATCGGGCATCGCGGCGGAAATCGGGTCGATGATGGTGACCGATCAGATCGCGGCCTTGCGCGCGCTCGGCACCGATCCCATTCGCAAGCTGGTCGTGCCGCGCGTCCTGGCCGGCCTGCTCATGATGCCGATGCTGAGCGTGCTGGCCACCGCCGTCGGCATGGTCGGCGGCTGGATTGTCACGGTGCTGCAATTCCACGTCGCCAGCACGGTCTACTGGAGCAGCGTCGTGCAGGGCCTATATATGCAGGACGTCTGGATGGGGCTGATCAAGCCGCTGTTTCTCGGGTTCACGATCGCCACCATCGGCTGCCACGTCGGCCTCCAGACGACAGGGGGAACCCAGGGCGTCGGCAACTCGACCAAGCTCGCGGTCGTGGCGAGCTCGGTGGCGGTCATCGCGGTGGACTTCATGGTGACGAAGGTCCTGATCGTGCTGCTCTACTGACATGGCGAAGCAGGAAGCGGTCCGCTCGCCGCTGCTCGAGGAGGCCCTGGCCTTCGGCGGGCCGATCATCGTGTTCGATCAGGTCGACCTGGCGTTCGACGAGAAGGTCATCCTGCGGCAGGTGAGCTTCACGCTGCAGACCGGCCATACCAAGATCTTCGTTGGGGCGAGCGGCGCGGGAAAATCCACCATCCTGCGGCTCGCGCTCGGTCTCCTGAGGCCCGACCGCGGGCGCATCTTCGTGAACGGCGAGCAGATCGACCGCATGCGCGAGGACGACCTGATGCAGGTCCGCGCCGACCTCGGCATGGTCTTCCAGGAGGGGGCGCTGTTCGACTCGCTCTCGGTCAGGGAGAACGTCGGCTACAAGCTCTCCGAGGAGATGCACTGGCCGCGCGAAAAGGTCGACGAGCGCGTCACGGAAGTGCTCGGGTTCGTCGGGCTCGCCGAGTTGATCGATCGCATGCCGTCGGAGCTCTCGGGCGGGCAGCGGCGCCGCGTGGCCATCGCCCGCGCGATGGCGGCGAAGCCCCGCATTCTGCTGTATGACGAGCCGACGACCGGCCTCGATCCGATCACCTCGCTGACCGTGGACGAGGAAATCATCAAGCTGCGCGACCTCGAAGGGGTCAGCTCGGTGCTGGTCACGCACCAGCTCCGTGACGCCTTCTTCGTGGCCGAGCATGCCGCCACGCGCAAGGGCAGCGAGCTGCAGTTCGACCGCGCCCCCGAGGGGAAATCCGACCAGGCCGAATTCATCATGCTGAAGGACGGCGGCATCCTGTTCGAGGGGAACGCCACCGAGCTTCGCGCCGCGGCCAGGACCGACGAGTACATTCAATCGTTTCTGTCGTAACCACAAACTACAAACTACAAACTACAAACTACAAACGACAAGGATCAATACATGCCACGGACACGATCGCTAGCGTGGTCGGAACTCAAAATCGGGGTCATGGCGGTCGCCGCCCTGGTGCTTACCTCGCTGCTGGTCATCGCGGTGGGCGGCGCCAGCGGTTTCTCCTGGGAGCGCTACGCGCTGAAGACCAATTTCGCCAACGTGCAGGGGCTCAAGGCGGGCGCCATCGTCCGGGTCGCCGGCGTTGAGGTGGGGAAGGTCACCGACGTGGCGCTGGCCGGCACCGGCGTGGACGTGGTGCTGTCGCTCAAGAAGGAAAACCAGGCCCGCGTGACGACCGACTCTTTGGCGTCCATCGGGTCGATGAGCCTGCTCGGGGAGCCGCTGATCGACGTGTCGCCGTCCACCACCGGCACGCCGCTCAAGGACGGCGACACGATCAAGTCCAAGAAGCCGGCGTCGCAGCTCTCCGACGTGGCCGAGACGGCGAACGAGGGGATCGTGGAAGCGACAGCGCTGCTGAAGGACATCCGCGGCGGCAAGGGGTCGATCGGCAAGCTGTTCTCCGACGATGCGCTGTACCAGGAAATCAACGCCTTCGTGGAGTCCGCCAACGCGGTCACCGCCTCCATCAACAAGGGGAAGGGGACGCTGGGGAAACTCGCCAACGATCCGAAGGCCTACGACGAGGCGCAGAAGGCGATCGCGAACCTCGAACAGATTACCCGGAAGCTCAACGCCGGCGAAGGCAGCCTAGGACAGCTGCTGAAGGACGACAAGCTGGCGAAGTCGCTGACGCAGACCAGCGACAATTTCGCGCAGATCAGCGGCCGGCTGAACCGCGGCGACAACACCGCCGGCAAGCTGCTGACCGAGCAGGAGCTCTACGATAAATTGAACAGCACCGTGACGCGTCTTGACCAGCTCACGAAGAACCTCAACGACGGCAAGGGCACCGCCGGGCAGCTGCTGCACGACCCGAAGTTGTATGACACTATGAACTCGGCCGCGACCGAGATCAAAGGCCTGATCGGGGACATCCGGAAGGACCCGAAAAGATATCTCAACATCCGGGTCAGCATTTTCTAAACAGGAGTGTCTATGTCACGTGATGACGGCGGCGAAGCGGGAACCGTAATCGTGGCGTTCGTCCTCGGCGCCCTCACCGGCGCGGCGGTCGCGCTCCTGATGGCGCCGGCCACCGGCGAGGCAACGCGCCGGCTGCTGGCGGACAAGGCCCGGGAAGGTCGCGAGAAGGCCGGAGACGCGGCGCAAAAAGGCCGGGAGATCTGGGATCGTCAGCGCGACACCCTGAGCACCGCGTTCGAACGCGGCAAGGAAGCCTACGAGCAGGCGCGCGGCGCGCAGCCACCCGGCAGCCCCGCGGGGGAACCGCTGTGAACGACTGGAGCCAGGCGTTCCTGGGCGTCATTGCCGCCGCCACGGCGGTGATGGCGCTCGTGCAGATCGGGGCGATTGTCGTGCTGGCGCGTGTCGCGGGGCAGGTCCGGGGCATCATGGCGATCATCCAGAAAGACATCGGCCCGCTGCTCGCGCGCGCCAATGCCATCGCCGAGGACGCCTCGCGGACCGCCGCCCTGGCCACCGCGCAGGCGCAGAAGATCGACAAGCTCGTCACTGATCTGACGCGCCGCGTGGACGAGACCTCGGCGGTCATCCAGCAGGCCATCCTGACGCCGGCCAGGGAAGGGATGGCGATTGTCGCGGCGCTCAAGGCCGGTTTCGGCGTGCTCAAGGGGCTGGGCTTGCGGGACCTCAGGGGCCGTCCCGGGGGCGTCGACGACGAGGACGCGCTCTTTATAGGGTAGACTCCGGGCTTCCAACCAGTTTTACCGCGGAGGTTTCATGGTCCGTCGCACTCTCGCCGCGCTCGCTTTTGCCGTGGCCGTCATCCCTGCCGCGGCGGCCGCGCAGGACCTGAAGTCCGCAGACCTCGCCCGGCAGCTGTCGCAGCTGTTGGACGCGAAGAAAATGGGTGTGATCGCCGCACCCGACAGCCAGACGCCCGGCACCTTCATCGCGGCGATGTATTTCCCCGGCACCCAGCTTCTCCTCGTCTCCGCCCAGTACACCGCGCCGGCGCTGCTGACCGAGCTCCTGGCCCGCAAGGACTTCCAGGGCGTCTACGTGGAACTGAGCTCCGCCTCCGTGCAAAGCTCACGGATGTTCGTGCGGGACGCCTACGCGAACGGCCTGATGGTGAAGCCCAACGGCGGACAGCCGGCCGATGTCGTCGAAAACGCCGGCAAGGAAGCGACGTTTGACGGCGGCTGGAAGAAGGCGAAGATGACCGAGGCCGATTACCTCAAGTCCTACAACGACGCCGACGCCGCCTACATGCGCGCCCTGCAGCAGCTCATCACCCACCTCAAGGCCAGCGGCACTTAGACGACCCACATCGCCCGGGCATCCTCACGAGGCGATCAGTTTACGGTAGAGGCGGGTTGAGGGTATGCTCCGCTGCACTGGCCAAGGTCTTCATCAGCTATCGGCGGGACGATACCCCCGGTTACGCCGGACGGCTGTACGACCGCCTCAAGAGTGAGTTCGGGCGCGACAGCGTCTTCATCGACGTTGATACCTTGCAGCCGGGCGACGACTTTGCCGACGCGATCAACCAGCGGCTGAGCGGCTGCGACTTCATGCTCGCGGTGATCGGCCGGCGCTGGGCGATCACCGCGGACGAGCGTGGCCGACCCCGGCTGGAGGACGACAACGATTACGTGCGGATCGAGATCCAGAGCGCGCTGGCGCGGTCCGTGCGGACGATCCCGGTGCTGGTGGAGCGCGCCTCGATCCCGCGCGCCGACGATCTCCCCGAGCCCCTCCGCGCGCTCGTGCGGCGCCAGTCCATCGAGCTGAGCGACACGCGCTGGGATTACGACGTCGGGATGCTGGTCGAGACCATCCGAAAGCATCTCCACGAGCCCGACGACAGGCAGCGGCCGAGGCGCCGATGGCTGCCGTGGGCCGCCGGCGTCGCCGCCGTCCTCGTCGCGGCGCTCGCGATCGCGCTGCTGCCGCCGCTCTTGCGTTCGTCCCCGACGACTCCGGGTGGCGGGTCGGGCGCGCCGTCCACCCTCCAGGCGCCCGCCGGCGCGCCGCTGGAGCTGACTGCGTCGAAGCCGCTTCCCCCCTCGACGCCGCCGTCGGCAGGCCCCGGCGCGGCGGCGGTGCCGAAGGTCGCCTTCACCACGCCCGCCGGTTTGCTGCTCGTGCCGGTGAAGCCTGAGCGCTCGGCGCTGTTCGAGGAGATGGTGACGCAGCTTCTCGTCGGCCTGTCGCGGAGCGACAGCGTCGCCCTGAGGCAGCAGGCCGAGGGCATTAGAGTTTTCCGCGCGGCCGACCCGTTAGGCGCGAACGCGCTCTACGTGGTGCTCATCCAGCCGGCCCGTCCCGCCGGCGATTACGACATGGTCCGGCTGCTGCAAGCGACGGTGCCGCCCGGAGACCAGCACGAGGCGCAGACCGCCGACCTGTCGCGGCGCTATTCCATCGCCTTCGCCGGCGCCTACAACCGCTTGAGTCTGACCCCGCTCCACCTGGCGCTGCCGCCAACCGCCCCGCAGCCGGCCACGCCCTCCGTCACACCCCCGAAGTTGTCGTTCTCGACGCCTGCGGGACTGCTGCTGGCGCACGTGAAGCCGGATCGCACGGCGGACTTCGAAGAACTGGCGGCGCGTCTCGGGGCGGGGTTCGCGAAGGTCGAGGATGTGCGCTACAGGCACCAGGTGTCCGGCGTGAGGCTGTATCGCGCCAGCGAACCGTCCGTGGCCGGCAACGTGCTCTACGTCGTGACAATCAACCCGGCCGTACCGGACGCCGACTACGATCTCTTCCAGTTGCTGTCGAGGACGATGACGTCAACCGAGCTGCAGACGATCCAGACGACGACCGCGTGGAAACGGTACGCCGAGGCGTTTGGCGAGGGACTGAACAAGGTCGGACTGACCCCGGTCGGGCCGACGCCCGTTGACGGCGCCGTCCGCTAGACTAGCCGCGAATCCGGCCCACTTGGGGAGGCCGGCGGCGTCCGCGGCGACCTTCAGTGGTCGGCGGGCGCATCGTCACCCTTGGCGGCTGACCTGCCCGTACGTTAGACTGAACGTCTCAACCTTCCTGGGAATTGGGCGCTTGGCTCAGCGGTAGAGCATCGCCTTCACACGGCGGGGGTCGCTGGTTCGATTCCAGCAGCGCCCACCAATTCCACCTCTCCCTATCGTCCCCCAACGCTGATGAACCACGCGGGCAGCCGCGCGAAGGCCTTATTCGGCTCGACCTCCGGCAGCGGAGGGGCGGCTGGCGTCCAGCGCTGAATGGTCGCGCGCGCGCAGTGTTCGCAGCGGAACACCGTCACCCCGGACCCGTGCTCGAGAAGCGTGACGCTGTGGGAACCGCAGTGCGGACAGACCGAGTCGACTCTGGACGACGCCATGCTGCAATTCATTGCATGAGCCATACCGTCATAAAGAGTCATTTAGATGACCTTTATAGTGCTGGCGTGACGGACACTAATACACACCGGTATTGGGAGTGTACGCAGACCAGTCGGGCGCAGCTATCGGCGCTTGTCGGGGAGGCGCCGCTGGGCGGCACCGTCGTAGGCGTGGTCCTTGGGGTCGATCTGCCGCATCGGGTGCTCGCGCTGGCGCTCTTCCTGTGCCTGCGCCGCGATTCCGGGCACCCGGGAAATGATGAACAGGGCGTTGGCGATTTCGGCCGGGATACCGATGTCACCGCAGACGGCCGCTATGGCGCCGTCAATATTGACCGGCAGGGCCTGGCCGTCGGGCAACGACGCGGCGATCAGCTCCACCGCCCGGATCATCTGCACGTGGCCGCCCTCGACTTCGAGCTCCAGCGCCATCTGGAACAGCCGCGCCGCCCGCGGGTCGCGCGTGTGGAAGCGGTGCCCGAAGCCCGGAATCGGCTCGCCCGTCTCCAGGCAGCGCTTCACGATGACGACCGCCGCATCGTGATACGACGTCCCCTTGCGCACCAGTTCGAGGCCGGTGTCGAGAAACTGCATGCAGCTCTCGATATCGCCGCCATGGTGTCGACCAAACCCGAGCACGCCCGCGGCGACGCACGCCCGCAGCGGCGCGCCGGTGGTGGCGGTGTTCCGCGCCGCCAGCGTGGATGGCGGGGTGATGCCGTGGTCGATGAACGAGACGAGGATCGCCTCCATCAGGCTGCCGATCGCGGGCGACGGGACGTCGCCCATCAGCAGCAGGTAGATGGCCTCGCCGAAGGTCAGCCGTCCCATGATCTCGTCGAGCGGGTAGCCCCGCATCAGGATCTTGTTCGGCTCGATGCTCGTCAGCGCCGTCTTCCACACGGCGCCCCCCTCGCTCGTCACCGAGCGGGCCGGCTTCACGACGGCGGGACGGGCCGTGCGGGGCTTGGTCATACCGTTCCGTACAGCCGATCGCCGAAGTCTCCGAGACCGGGAACGATGTATTTGTGGTCGTTGAGATGGCGATCGATGGCGGGGACGTAGATCCGTACGCCCGGATGATGCTCCTGCACCAGCGCGACGCCCTCGGGCGCGGCGACGATGCAGATCATGCGGATGTCGCGCGCGCCGGCCTTTGACAGCTGATCCAGCGCCGCGACGGCGCTCCCGCCTGTCGCCAGCATCGGATCGATCATCAGCACCACGCTGTTGGCGAGCCCGCTGGGCAAATTGGAATAGTACTGCGAGGCAATCGCCGTGCTCTCGTCGCGCTGCAGCCCGATGTGACCGACTCGCGCCGCCGGAATGAGTTCCAGGATGGCGTCCAGCATGCCCAGGCCTGCCCGCAGCACCGGGACCACCACGACGTCGGACGACACCCGGCGTCCCTGCGCCGCGCCCAGCGGCGTGTCGACCGTCACCGGGGATACGGGCAGATCCCGGGTGGCTTCCGCCGCGAGCAGCAGGCTGATGCGGACGGCCGTCCGCCGGAACAGCTCCGGCGGCGTGCGCGCGTCACGCAGCGTGACGAGCGCGTCATGTACGACCGGGTGTTCGACGACATGAACCGACACGAAGCGAACTATACCTTGGCGATTGCGGATTGGCGAATGGCGAGTGGCGAGGGAGAGGACGGTATAGAATTCTGGGGCCAATGTTACGGAAGCTGCTCTTCCTGGCGGTGATCGCCACCTCGTTCGCGGGTAGCCAGGCCCCGGCGCGCCGCACGGTATCGCTGGTGGTCGCCAATGGCATCGTCGTCACCGTGGACGGCAGCCGGCGGGTCATTCCTCGTGGCTCGGTCGCCATCGACGGCCGGGACATCGTGGCGGTCGACACCGCCGACGCCATCGCCGCCCGCTTCCGCGGCCGCGAGACGGTCGACGCCGCCGGCGCCGTGGTGATGCCGGGCCTCATCAACACCCACACCCACGCGCCCATGGTGCTGTTCCGCGGCCTGGCGGACGACCTGGCGCTGATGGACTGGCTTCAGAACTACATCTTTCCGGCGGAGGCCAAGACGGTCTCGCCGGCGTTCGTCCGCGCCGGCACGCGGCTGGCAGTCCTCGAGATGATCGAGTCCGGCACCACGACTTATGCCGACATGTATTACTTCGAGGAAGAAATCGCCCGGGTGACCAAAGCCGCCGGGCTGCGCGGGGTCCTCGGCGAGACGATCATCCAGTTCCCGGTGCCCGACGCGAAAACGCCGGCCGAAGGCCTGGCCCGCACGGAACGCTTCGCGAAGGAGTTCGCGGGCGACGAACTGATCACGGCGGCGGTCGCGCCGCACGCGATGTACACCAACGACGCCGGCACCCTCAAAGCCTGTCGCGCGCTGGCCGATCGGCTGAACATTCCGGTCTTAATCCATCTCTCCGAGACGAAGGACGAGATGAAGACCTCGGCCGAGCAATACCACGCCACCCCCACCGCGTTCCTCGACTCGCTGGGGTTCTGGGGCCCGCGCACCTTGGCCGCGCACGGGGTCCACGTCACGCCCGACGACGTCGGCATCCTCGCCAGGCGCCACGTCGGAATAGCCCATAACCCTGAGAGCAACATGAAGCTCGCGAGCGGCATCGCGCCGGTCGAGGCGATGCGAGCGGCCGGGATCAACGTCGGCCTCGGCACCGACGGCGCCGCGAGCAACAACGACCTCGACATGTTCGAGGCGATGCGCCAGGCCGCCTTTCTGCACAAGCTGGTGTCGAGCAATCCGCGCGCCGTGCCGGCCCCGGTGGCGCTCGAGATGGCGACGATAGGCGGCGCTCGCGCGCTTGGCATGGACCACGAGATCGGCTCGCTGGAGCCCGGCAAGCGCGCCGACCTGCTCGTCGTGTCGATGGCGTCGGCGCGGCAGACCCCGATGTACGACCCGGTCTCGCACCTCGTCTATGTCACCCGCGGCGACGACGTGAAGACGACCATCGTCAACGGTAAGATCCTGATGCGGGACCGCCGCGTCCTCACGCTGGATCGGCGGCGGGTGATCGCCGAGGCCCAGTTGTTCGCGGACAGGGTCCGCGCCGCGGTCAAGTAGTTCTGATACGGGTGACATGGCCACAACGCACGTCCTGATTGCCGAAGCCGACATCCACGCCCGCATTCTGACGCTGGCCGCCGAAATCGAGCGCGACTACCCGGCGGACGAGGGCATTCATCTCGTCGCCATCCTCAAGGGTGGCTTCATGTTCATGGCCGATCTGGTGCGCGCCATGAGCGATCGCGTGACGATGGATTTCATGGCGGTCTCGAGCTACGGCAAGGGCACCAGCTCCTCGGGCCAGGTGCGGGTGCTCAAGGATCTCGACAGCAACGTCGAGGGGCGCCACGTCATCCTGGTCGAAGACATTGTCGACACCGGCCTGACGCTTCACTACCTGCAGGATCTGCTCAAGGCGCGCGCGCCGAAGTCGACCCGGACGGCGTGCCTCTTGAGCAAGCCGTCACGCCGCAAGGTGGACGTGCAGGTGGAATACGTCGGCTTCACGATCGAGGACCACTTCGTGGTGGGCTACGGACTGGACTACGCGGAGAAATATCGCAATCTTCCGTTCATCGCGATACTGGAACAATAGTGCGCACTGAGCGGTTGAGAGCTGCCTGCTGGAAGCGGTGAGCTGAATGGTCCGCCGATTCGACATCATCACGGAAGCCGACGCGCGGCAGATCGAACACGGCGCCACGGTGGAGCTTGCCCGCGGCGGGCACGTCACGCCGCTGGCGCAGGATACGCTGCGTGAGCGGCGGGTGACGGTCGTGCCGGCCGGCTCGGTCGATGCGGCGCTGCCGCCGGACCTGGCGCCGCGCGCCGACATCCGGCGGGTGGCGATTGCGAGCGACCACACCGGGGTGGCGCTGCGTGGCGCGATCGTGCGGCATCTCAGGAGCCGCGGGCTCGCGGTCGACGACCTCGGCACCGACGGCAGCGAGCCGGTGGACTATCCCGACACCGCGGCCGCGGTCGCCAGAGCGGTCGCCCGTGGCGAGGCCGACGCCGGCATCGTCATCGACGGCGCCGGGATCGGGTCGGCGATCGCCGCCAACAAAGTGCGCGGGATCCGCGCCGCGATGGTGACCGACGAGACGATCGCCCGCTACGCGCGGCAGCACAACGGGACCAACGTGATGACCCTCGGGTCGACGCTGCTGGAGGGTCCCGAGGCGGCCATCCGTCTCGTCGAGGCGTGGCTCGCGACGCCCATGACGGAAGCACGATATATTCGAAGATTGCTGAAAGTGCGGCGGCTGGAGGAGTCGTTCTGAGTTTTCCGGCTGACGCCGCGCGCCGCGAACCATGCTGAACCCGAACGACCTCCAGCGGCTCGTCGAAATCATCACCGAGGAGGTGGTGTCGGCGCAGCGGCGCGCCGCGACGCAGCCGCCGCAGTGCAGCTGCCACGCCGTGCTCTACGACTGCTGCCCGGATCGCCTGCGCGGCGTGCTCGACGCCGGAGCCTCGCGCATTGGCCTCCATGCCACCGGCGGCGCGGCCGGCCCGGTCGCCGCGATGATCGATCACACCCTGCTCAAGCCAGACGCGACGAAGCACGAGATCGAGAAGCTGTGCCGCGAGGCGGCGGAGTTTCATTTCGCGACGGTGTGCGTCAATCCCTCCTGGGTGGCGCTCTGTGCGTCGCTGTTGCGTGGCAGCGGGGTCGGCGTGTGCTCGGTCGTCGGGTTCCCGCTGGGGGCGACCACCGCCGACGTCAAGCACTACGAGACCCGGCGCGCGATCTTCGACGGCGCGACGGAAATCGACATGGTCATCAACATCGGCGCGCTGAAGTCCGGCGACCTTCAGGCGGTCGAACGGGACATCGCCGCGGTGGTCGGCCCGTGCCGCGAAGCCAGTGTCGTCAGCAAGGTGATCATCGAGGTCGCACTGCTCACCGATGAGCAGAAAATCGCCGCGTCGACGCTCGCGCGAGCCGCGGGGGCGGACTTTGTCAAGACCTCGACGGGTTTCGCGTCAGGCGGCGCGACGGCGGCCGACGTCGCCCTGATGCGCCGCGTTGTCGGCGCCGAGATGGGCGTGAAGGCGGCGGGCGGCGTGCGTGACTACGAGGGACTGAAGGCGATGGTGGCCGCGGGTGCCACGCGGGTGGGCGCCAGCGCCGGGGTCAAGATCGTGCAGGAATCCGAGGGGAAGAAGACCACGACGTCCGCGCCCGCCGGCTATTGAGCGGGCGCCGTGTCAATGGCCACGCCGGAACGCCCAACTGGCAAGGTTGGTCGCTGGGCCGAGGCTGGCAATGTGGTTTTGAGCGTTACCTGGGAGTTGAGGAGTTGGGCGTTGCGGAGTTGAGGTCGATCGTCCGCTGCGGACTCCACATCTCGATGCCGCGCTCGGCCATGGCTTTCAGGATGCGGCGGCGCAGCTCGCGGCCGACCAACCACTGTTTCAGCGGCGCCGTCTTGATCCGCACCTTGACCTTCACCGCGTGTTCCTCGAACGCGTCCACGCCGATCACCTCCAGCGGCGCGAGAATGAACGGCTGGTAGGCATCCTCCTGCTGCAGACCGGCGGCGACTTCCTGCAGCAGCGCCGTGGCCGCATCGGTGTCCTCCCCGTAGGCGAGTGGCAGATTGACCACGTAGAAACTGAAGTGCATGCTGCGGTTCGCCAGCGTGGTGATGGCGCCGTTGGGGAAGACGTGCACGGTGCCTTCCTCGTCGCGCAGCACGATCGTGCGAAGGCTGATCTCTTCGACCAGTCCGCCGACGCCGTTGATGGCGGCCACGTCGCCGACACGGACCTGGTTCTCGAGCAGCAGGAAGAAGCCGGCAATCAAGTCGCGGACGAGGGTCTGGGCGCCGAAGCCGAGGGCGACTCCGACGATGCCCGCGCCGGTCAGGGCGGGGGAGATGTTGACGTGGAACTCGTTGAGGATCATCAGCACCGCGATCAGCAGCACGACGACCGTGGTGATGTTGGTGAGCACGCTGCCGAGCGTGCGGGCCCGCTTGGCGCGCTCCAGGGCGTCGAGCCCGGTGCCGAAGTTGACGTCGTGTTCGAAGCGCTTGACCGCGATGGCGACGGTCCTGAC
>JBKJRJ010000082.1:0-31681 GCA_046594705.1 Vicinamibacterales bacterium | reverse complement strand
ACGACGGTGCCGGCGGAGCCCGATCCCAACAACCCGAGCGCCGAGCCGGGCGTCTACGACGTCAAGAGCGGCGCTCAGGGGACCGGGCTCGACGGCTCGACCTACGCCGACTGGTGAGGGGGCCGGGCTGAGGGCTTATGCTGCCTCGAGGCGGGGTTCGAAGCATCCTGCTGAGCGGCAGCGCCTTCCTCGATCGCGCTTTCCGCGTGACCCTCGGCCGCGACGCCGACCAGGTTGGTCTCGACTTCTACTGCGGCCTGCTCAGGCAGGGCGTGCGGCGTCCCGAATCCGAAGTTCGCTGACGTTTGCCGGGCGGGGCATCCCGTCTGTCGGCGTCGCTCGGCCCTTACTATTCGACTATTCCCGATATGCGCGCTCCTCGCGTCTTGCCCGCCGGGCGCCGCGCTCCGGCACATTGTCACCGTACTTCGGATCCGGGACACTAGTTCACGTCGAACGTCAGGGTCGCGGTGCCGATCTTGCCGCCGCCCACCCCGATGACGTCTACGCGCACGTTCTTGATCCCCTTCGACCGGAAGGTATACGGCAGCTGCGGCGACGTCGTGATCAGCACCGGCGTGCCGGGCGGATCATCCACCGTCCACTCGTAGTGGTCCACCTGCGCGGACCCAACGCCGTTGACCGTAAAGGTCACGGGGGAATTCACCGTGCCGGGGTTCGGGCTGGCCGAGAGCGTGACGCCGAGCGAGCCGATGATCACGCTCGCCGACAGCGATCCGGAATCGCCCGACCCGTCAACCGCGGTGGCGGTGGCGGTGTAGTTCCCCGACCGCGTGTAGGAATGCGCGACCGGCGTCGCGGCGCCAATCGCCCCGAGGTTGCTGCTGGTCCCGTCGCCGAAGTCGACCCGCACGTTGGAGATGTTCGCGCCGGTGGCCGGCGTGACGGTGAACGTCACGGGGACGCCCGCGCTGGCGGACGAGGGGCTGGCGGTGAACGAGGTCAGGCTGCGCGCGTTGACCGTGACGGTGGACGTACCCGAGGTGGCCCCGACCGCGGCCGTGATCTTCGCGGTCGCGGTGGTGGAGAGCGTGGCGACCGCGGTGCCGTTGCTGTCGGTGACGACCGTGGAGGGCGAGATCGAGCCCTTGTCGGTGGAGAAGGTCACCGGCACGCCGCCGAGCGCGCTGCCGCCTTCATCCGTCACCGACGCCACCACCTGGGTGGTCCCGCCGCTCGAGCCGAGCGACTGCGGCGTCGTGGTGACCGACACGGTCTTCACGGCCGCCGTGCCGATCTTCAGATTGACAATCTGTGCCGAGGCGCCGCCCGAGTAGGCGGTCACGGTGGCGGTGCCGCTGGTGCCGGCCGTAAAGAGCTTCACGGTGACCTGCCCATTGTGCGTGCGGGCCTCGGAAGGCTCGACGCGCCCGATCGTCGTCGTAAAGCTGATGAGCGTTCCGTTCTGCACCGGCGTTCCCGCCCCCGTCCGCGTCGTCCCGGTCGTCCCGGTGCCGGTGCCCGTGCCGGTGCCGGGCGACGCGGCCCCGTTTTCGATGACGGTGGCGACGATGGTCACTTCGCTGTTGAGCGAGACCGTCGTGGTCGTCGCAAAGAGGGTGATGACGCTCCCCGTGGGTGCCAGCAGCGGTACCTTGTCGCAGGCGGCGGCGAGGGCGAGCGGCAGGGCCAGCAGGGCAAGGCGAGCGAAGCGGTGTGTTACCATATATGACGCTAACGATAATAGTCTCATGAGTTTACGGGGTCAAGGTTCGGCTTCGCGTGGCTTCCCACCTCCGCCGGTGCGCGGCGTCGGCGGGGCAGGAGGCGGAACAGGCGGCTATGCGATGGCCGCGCTGCTGGTGTCGCTGGCTGTGATGGCCGTGCTGATGTCGGTGGCCCTGCCGGTGTGGCGTCATGCGGCGCAGCGCGAGAAGGAAGCGGAGTTGGTCTTCCGCGGGCAGCAGTACGTCCGCGCCATCCGCCTCTTCCAGATGAAAACCCAGACGCTGCCCACCAGCGTGGACCTGCTGGTGCAGGGGCACTTCCTCCGCAAGAAATACAAAGACCCGATCAATAACGAAGACTTCGAACTGGTTGGGGCGGGCGGCGTACCGGGTCAGACCGGCCAGGCGGGCGCTGGCCAGCCGGGAACCCTTCAGGCGGGCCAGCAGGGGGGGCGTGGCCCGCAGCCGCCCACCGGCGGGCTCGGCGGCGGCGCCGGTCGCGGCCAGCCGGCGCCGTCCACCGTTGGTAGCACCAGCGGCACCGCGCCGAGCGGTACCATCGCCGGCGGCATGATGGGCGTCCGCAGCAAGAGCAAGGACGAATCGATCCGGCTCTACCTGGGGCGGAATCATTACAACGAGTGGGTCTTCCTCTATGCAGGGCAGCAGCAGCAGCCGGGCGGTCCCGGCGGGCGCGGTCAGCCTGGCGGCGTCGGCGGTCCTGGTGGACGGGGCCAGCCCGGCGGCGTCGGCCCGGGCGGCCGCGGCACCGGCGATGGTCGTGGCCCCGGTGGCACCGGTCCGATCCCGAGTCCCGGACGCGGCAACCCGTTCCCGTTTCCCCCAGGGGGCGGCGGGCCCGGGCGCGGCCGCGGCGGACTGTGACCACGACATCGTCAGTTAGGACGCCTGGGGCTGGTTGGTAGTTTGCACTTCGCACTTCGCACTGAATAGTTCTGCGGCAGCCAACTGCCAATACCAACGACTTCTGCGAACTGCTAACTGTTCACTTCTTCGACGACCGCATCATGCACCTGGCGGCGGACGTGTTGAATCTGATTATTGTCGCGCGTCGGGTGCACGCGGTTGGTGAGCAGCACCACGTAGAGGTCGTGCTCGGGATCGATCCACAACGAGGTGCCGGTGAAGCCGGTGTGGCCGATGGCGCGTGGCGAGAGCCGGCTGCCACATGACGAGGTGGGCAGCATGGTGTCCCACCCCAGCGCGCGCGAACTGCCAGTCACGGTCGATCGGCGCGCGAACCGGTGCCAGCTGTCAGCGTCCGGCTTCCAGTTCCCGGCGTCCAGGCTCCCGCTTCCAGCCTGGGGCCTGAGTCCTTCCAGCACCCATCGCGCGAAGGCCCCGACTCCGGCGGTGGTGCCGAACAGGCCGGCGTGTCCCGCCGCGCCCCCCAGCTCCCACGCGTTCTCGTCGTGGACTTCTCCCTGCAGGAGCCGCCCGCGCCAGAGGTCCAGTTCGGTCGGCGCGCAGCGCGCTTGGTCGACTGCGACATCCCCTTTGAGCCGGAAGCGCAGCGCGCGTTCGGCGTACCCTCGCGATCCCGTGGCTCTCGCCCGTGCTGGGTCGAGCACCGTTGACGGCAGGCGGAACCACTCGTCGAACTGTGTCGCGAACGGGGCGCGATGCACGTCCTCGAGGATGAAGGCCAGCAGCATGAAGCCAAGGTCGCTGTAGATCGATTGGGATCGCGGCGCATACTCGAGCGGCAGCGTGCAGATGGCGCGCTCGAACTCGGCGCGGCCGTGATGGTCCCGGAAGAAGGGGAGGTAGGCGGTCAGTCCCGACGCGTGCTCGAGGAGATCGGCCATCGTCACGCTCTCGCGATCGGCACCCCGCCAGGCGGGCAGACGATCGGCGACGCGGTCGTCCAGCGACAGCAGACCCGCCTCAACCGCGCGCATCATCAACGTCGTCGTCGCGATGACCTTGGTCAATGATGCGAGATCGAAGATCGTCGAAGGTGTGGCGGACGCGGCGTCCGGCGCATAGGTGAGGCGGCCGAACGCCGCATTCCAGAGGACGCCATCGCGGCGGCCCACTTCGAGCGCCGCCGCCGGGAACGCCCGCGCGGTGATGGCTCGGTCGATGAGGGCGGATGCGGACGTCATCGCGGGTAGAGGTTCCCGAGCCGTGCGGCTGCTACTTCGCGCTGCTGTCGGTCGGCCTGGTCGGGCCGAACGCGGCGCGGCTGACCGCGGCCAGGTAGTCGGGCGCCGGGGGCTTGGGACCGGTCAGGCTGTCGTAGGAGAACAGGACGAACCCGGCGGCGCCGAGCTTTCGCGCGGCCCGGATGTTCTCGACCGTCTGCGCCGGCGTCAGGCGGTAGGAGCCGATGCCGGCCCAGACGGCCCGGCCGCCGGCGATGTCCCGGGCGGCGGCGATCTGCTCCGCAAAGCGCGCCGGCTCCTGGGTGTAGGCCATCGGCGCGACCGCGTCGACGAGACGCGCCGCAAGCCAGCCGCGCCAGTCCTGCATCCGCTCGTCAAAGGCGTCCTGTGCGTCAGGGAAGACGGCGGACGTGATCAGCGCATCGGGCCGCGTCGCATGCACGCCGATGCGGATCCGTGACACCAGCCTCGTCAGGCGGGCGCGCCGGAACGCCTGCCATTCCTCTTGCAGGCGATCCGGATAGGCGAACAGGTCGTCTTCCGCCTCCGCGTCCAGCGCGCGGCGCACGTCCGGCGTCAGCCGGCCGCGCGCCTGCGATCGGAACTCCGCGATGGCGAACCTGCTGTAGTCGAACTGCTGATTGGGGTAGCGCGCGTAGTCGAGATGGACGCCGTCCAGGTCGTAGCGGCGGGCGAGGTCGGCGACGACGCGCTCGGTGTAGGCGGCGGCGTCAGGGACCAGCGGCGAGGCGTACAGTCCCTCGACAGTGTCGGAGTGGCCCCGCGTCCAGCGCGCGATTTTGCCGACGTAGGCCGGGTTGCCCGGATCGAGGCGCGCCAGATCCTGCGCGATCGTGCGCGGCACCATCAGCCATTCCGGATGGCGGTAGACCATGTGATCGGGCGCGGCGGGGAGGTCGGCGGCGCTCGCCACCAGGTTCAGACTGACCCACGCGTGGACGCGAATCCCGCGCGGCCTGGCCTCCGCCAGCACACGCGCGAGCGGATCGAACGACAGCGGCTGCCGCGCGAGATCGGCGGCGCGCGGCTCCAGGCCGCTGGCGTAATAGGCGTCCGCCCGGCCCCGGACCTGTACCAGCAGAGTGGTAAAGCCCTGGGTCTGCGCGGTCTCGACCAGAGCCGTGATGCTGGCCGGGCTGGTCAGCGCGGCGCGCGTGACCCACAGGGCGCGGATTTCCGGCATCTCGGCGGCGCGACCCGACACCGCCCGGCCGTCTGCAGCCCAGACCCCGCAGATGACCACCACCGCGAAGAATCCGCGCTGGAGCCACGTCATAACGCCACCTGAATGCATAATGAGCACATCAGTGTAACACCTTTAAACCATTGACATTAGGTCGAGTGGAGTACTATCGTTCTTGCCTTCATGCCGTCGAGAGTCGCCGCCATCATTCTCGTTGCTCTGACCCTTCTCACGCCCGCGACCAGCGCGGCGCAGACCGTCACCGGCACCCTGCAGGGCACCGTGACCGACACCAGCGGCGGCGTGCTGCCCGGGGTGACCGTGACCGTGACCCAGGTGGACACCGGCGCCGAGCGCGCCCTCGTCACCAACGGAGAAGGGTTCTACAGCGCCCCGTTCCTTCAGATCGGCCGCTACCGCGTCACCGCGGGTCTGTCGGGCTTCGGCACCGTGACCCGCACCGGCATCGTCGTCGGGCTCAACGACACCCGCGTGGCGGACCTCACGCTCGATCCCCGCGCCACCGAAAGCGTGACCGTCACAGCGAACGCGCCGGCGATCAACCTGACCAGCGGCGAAACCAAGGGATCGCTGACCGCCGAGCAGATCATGGACAAGCCGACGCTCAGCGCCGGCAGCTTTCTGTCCCTGGCCGAGACGTTCAGCGGTTTCCAGGACAACCCCACCGGGGGCCAGAACAACCCCACCGCCTCGTCCGGCTCCTCGATCAACTTCAACGGCACCGGCTCGCGCGGCGCCACCTTCCAGATCAATGGCGTCAACAACGACGACTCGTCCGAGAACCAGAATCGCCAGGGCGCGGCACTCTCCACCATCCAGGAGTTCCAGGTCCTCAAGAGCGCCTACTCGGCCGAGTTCGGGCGCGCCGACGGCGCCGTGGTGCTGGTGCAGACCAAGTCCGGCACCAACAAGCTGCGAGGTGACGCCTACCTGTACCAGCAGCGCAGCGACTTCAACGCGAAGTCGTTCTTCGCGGCCCTGACGCCCAAGCCGGTCCGCCAGCGCAGCGAGTACGGATTCACCATCGGCCTGCCCGTGGTCAGGAACCGGCTGTTCGCCTTCGGCAGCGTCGATCGCACCAAGTCCGACGGTCAGAACAATTATCTGCGCGACCTGATTCTCCCGACGGATGCCGCCGGCCCGTGGCTGACGCGGGGGAACGACACGCCGCAGAATCGCGCCTGGATTCAATCCGTGCTGGACCGATTTGCCGGACTGACCGCCAACGACCCGCGCAGCGCGCGCACCTTCGCGGGCATCGCCGGCTTCAATTTTCCCGATCAGGATCACTCCGCGCGGCTCGATTTGAACATGGCCCGCGGGAACACGCTCAACGGCCGCTACCAGTGGACGCGGCAGATTCGCGATCCCCGGGACATCATCATCGGCGAGCAGGCCTACCAGAAGAATCGCCAGCAGAACCTCGGAATCACCTGGACGCGGGTGATGGGTTCCCGCGTGGTGGGGGAGGCCCGCTACGGCCTGGGGCTCCGCTCCACCAACGTGGATATCGCCGACGGCAACGACACGCCCATCATCCGGTTCACCGCCTCACCGGTCGCGACCTCGCAGATCGGCAGCTCCGGCGCGTTCCCGATCCACCGCGACCAGCAGGACCACCAGTTGGTCTACAACCTGACCGCGCAGGCCTTCCGGTCCCATTCGTTCAAGGCCGGCATCGACGTGCGCCGCCAGCAGCTCGACGATCTCGCCGACAACAATTCCCGCGGGCTGTATACGTTCAACGCGAACTGCGGCGGCGTGTCCTACGCGTCGGCCTACGCCGCCTTCTTCGACGGCTGCGTCAACTCGTTCGCGACGTCATACGGACCGCTGTTCCTGGAGAATCGCCAGAACGAATCGAACGTCTACGTGCAGGACGACTGGCGCATCCGCGACACGCTCACGCTGAACCTCGGGCTCCGCTACGAATACGTCGACGCGCCCAGCGAGAAGAAGAAGCGCATCGACTACATCTTCGGCGCCGACACCGACAACGTCGAGCCCCGGCTCGGCTTCGCCTACGCGCCGAAATGGGACACCGGCATGCTCGGCGCGCTGAGCGGTGGTTCGCGGCGCTTCTCGATCCGCGGCGGGTGGGGCATCTACGACGGCCGCATCTTCCAGTCGATCTTTTCGCAGAATGGCGCCAGCGTCCGGTCCAATCCGCCGAACGCGCTGGCCCGCACCACGACGACGCAGCCGGGCATCCTCAACGTGTCGGACCCGACGCTCGGCTTCCTGTTCGTGCCCGGTCCGCAGACCACCCGCGTCACCCTGGTGCTGCCGGACGCCGACCTGGAGATGCCTGCCACGACCAAGTGGAACATCTCGGTCGATCGGGTCATGCCGTTCGACTCGACACTGACGATCAGCTATCAGGGGAACCACAACGACAAGCGGCTGCGCTACGCGCAAGGCAACCTGCCGCGGTCCCCGCTCTACGGCCCGGTGACGGTGGTCGACCATCCCAACAACGCGCCGGCGGCCGGCTTCCCCGACCTGCGCGGCACAACGATTACGCGCATTGCGGCGGACGTGCAGTGCGCCGGCACCGGCCTCCCCAACATTCCCGTCAACTTCGCCTGCCCGAACGCGGTGCCGATCGCCGACCACGAGATCAGCGCGCGGGTGCCGCGCACGAACGAGCGCCGGCCGAGCCCGCTCTACAACACCAATCTCCTCATCAGCAACGATGCGGAGAGCTGGTACGACGGGCTCGAACTCGAATGGGCGAAGCGGCTGTCGAAGGGACTGCAGTTCCAGGCCGCCTACACCTTCAGTAAATCCGTCGACACCACGTCGGAGGCCACCGCGACCGGCACCGGCGACAGCAACCAGACCGGGCCGAACAAGCAGTTCGCCACCGGTCTGTCGCGCTTTCACACGCCGCACCGCTTCACCTTCAATGGCAGCTATCGCCTGCCGTTCTTCGCCGATCGGTCGGATCTGCTGGGACAGGCGTTGGGCGGCTGGCAGCTTTCTGGCGTGCTGCGGCTGGCGTCGGGCACGCCGTTCAGTGTGGTGGACGGCAGCGTCACGCGCGACATCGACTTCGACGGCTTCGCGGAGACCAGCCGCGCCGCCATCGTCGATCCCTCGGTGATCGGCGCCCACGTGAGCAATCCCGACACCTCGCAGCAGCTACTGCCGCGCGCCGCGTTCAGGAGCGTGGAGTTCACCGACACCATCGACAACGTTTCCCCGCGTAACGGCTTCTACACGCCCGGCACGCGCAACGTGGATCTGGCGCTCGCCAAGAACTTTCGCATGCCATGGTGGGAAGGACAGAGCCTGGCGGTTCGTCTCGAAGCGTTCAACACCCTCAACATCGTCAAGTTCGGATTTCCCGTCAACGACATCAACAATGTCAACTTCGGCAGGATCCTCAGTCCCGCCACCTCCTACAGCCCCCGGGTCGTGCAGCTCGTGGTGCGATACCGGTACTGACGGCTTGCTGACCGCGACACACGTTCTGGGGCTCGACGCCGGCGGCACCAAGACGGTCTGCCAGCTGGCGGACGGCCAAGGCGACATCCTCTCGGAGGCCCGCGGCGGCGGGGCCAACCTCCAGGCCGTGGGTGAACTCGAGGTTGAAAAGGTCCTCCACGACGTGATGGAGGAGGCCATCGGCGATCTCGACGTGCGTCCGGCCGCGATCTGTCTCGGCATCGCCGGCGTCGACCGTCCGGACGATGCGCGGGTGGTGCGCTCGATCATGAAGCGCATCGGCCACAAGGCGAAGATCCTGATCGTCAACGACGCGCTGGTCGCGCTCGAGGCCGGCGTCCCCGACCAGCCTGGCGTCGTCGTCATCGCCGGCACCGGATCGATCGCCTACGGGCGCAACGCGCGCAACCAGTCGGCGCGGGCGGGCGGCTGGGGCTACATGCTCGGGGACGAGGGGAGCGGCTACTGGATCGGGCGTGCGGCCCTGCGCGCCGTCCTGCGGGAATCCGACCGGCGCGGCCCCGCGACACAGCTGACGGGGCTCCTGCTCAATCACTACGGCGTGGCGCGCGCGCAGGATTTGATTCACCACGTCTATCACGGCGGGCTGCGGCCGGGCGCCATCGCCTCGCTCGCGCAGTGCGTGCAGGGGGCCTTCACCGGCGGCGACACGGTCGCGCTCGGGATTCTGCGCGGGGCGGCGGAGCAGCTCGAAGCGTCCGCGCTGTCGGTGGCGCGCCGGCTGGATCTCGTCGGCTCGGAGTTTCCTTTCGTGCTCGCTGGCGGCATTTTCCGCGCGGTGCCCTGGCTCGAACAGGAACTGGGGCGCCGGCTGCCGATGGCGTCGCCGCGCAGCCGCACGATGCTGCTCAACGTCGAGCCCGCGAGCGGGGCGGTGCGGCTGGCCCTCGCGGAAGCCCGCGGCGGCTACGCGGTGCCCGTGTACAGGGCTGACTGAGTGAAGATCACGGTCTTCAAGGATGAGCGCACGCTGGCCAAAACGCTGGCGCTGGAGATTGCGGCCGGCCTGAAGGAGCGCCCCGGCACGGTGTTCGGACTGCCGACCGGGCGGACGCCCATCCGGCTGTACCACGAGCTCGGCACGCTGCACGCCCACCGCCAGGCGGATTTCTCCGACGCGACGACGTTCAACCTCGACGAGTTCCTCGGCGTCAGCCCCGACCACCCCGGGAGCTACCGCGCCTTCATGGAGGAGCACCTGTTCTCGCGCGTGAACCTGGCGCGCGAGCGGATCCACGTGCTCAACGGGGCGGCCACCGATCCCGAGGCGGAATGCGCGCGCTTCGAGCGCGCCATTGCCGACGCCGGCGGGGTGGACCTGCAGCTGCTCGGCATCGGCACCAACGGCCACATCGGGTTCAACGAGCCGGCACGGGAGCTTGCCGCGCGCACGCACCGGGTCACGCTGAAGGCGTCCACGCGGCGCAGCAACGCCGCGTTATTCGGGGAAGATCCGGACAGCGTGCCGGCCGAAGCGCTGTCGATGGGGATGGCGACCATCCTTCATGCCCGCCGGATCCTGCTGCTGGCGACGGGGAAGTCGAAAGCGCGGTGCATCGAGCGCCTGGTCAACGGCCCGATCACCACGAAGATGCCGGCGTCGTTTCTGCAGCTGCACCCCGCGGTCGAACTGATGCTCGACGAGGCGGCGGCGGGGTCAACGGTTGGTGGTTTGTAGTTAGGGGTTTGTAACCGGCCGCTACTTCTTGGTGACCGTCCAGGTGCCGCTTGCGAGCTCTCCGGCTGCGCCTTTCGACTGCGCCGCCCAGGTGCCGGCGGCCTTCGCCCCGTCGAACGTCCCGACCAGAACGATCTCCAGGCTGTTGTCGGCGGGGAAGTCGTACTTGGCGTTGAGCTTCTTGCCGTCGACGGACACCGACGTGAACGCGGCGTTGTAAGCAGGCTCGCCGGTCACGGCGACCTTGCCGGTCAGGGGCGCGTCTTTCGCCTGCTCCAGCGTCAGGTCGAATCCGCCGCTCGCACCGCCGCCTTCCCACGTGCCGGACCACGCGCCGACGGGGGGGGCCGGCGTCGCGGCCAACTCGGGGGCGCGCTGAGCGTTCGCGAGGGAGAACGCGAGGGCGACGAACAGGACGCACCAGATCGACGGACTTCGACGCATGGTTTCCTTTCCAGCAGATCGAGCCGGCAGGCCTGAAGGCCTGCGCGACGCGGCTCTGCGCTGACACACGATCCGCGCCCAGGTGCGCGACTAGATTCCGAGTAACTGGCGCAGGCGGGGCTCGATGTCCTCGCCGATCGCCTCGCGCACCGAGTTGTCGGCCTTGCGGAGCCGCTTGATCGCCTGCGGCAGCGTGAGATCCGCCTTCTGCATGACGATCGCCGCCTTGACGTTCCACTTGGCGCGTTTGAGCACCGCTTCGGCGGCCTCAGGCTCGAGACCGGTCACCACGCCGAGGATCCGCTTGGCGCGATCCTTCAGCTTTTCGGAGCCGGTCCGCACGTCCACCATCAGGTTGCCGTAGGTCTTGCCCCACTTGATCATCGCGACCGTGGTGAGCATGTTGAGCACCATCTTGGTGGCGGTGCCGGCCTTGAGGCGGGTGGAGCCCGCGATGATCTCGGGCCCGACCGACGGCGCGATGATCAGGTCCACGAAGTTCTGCAGCTCGGAGCCGGGCCAGCAGGTGACGAAGATAATCTTGGCGCCGGCCTTGCGCCCGCGCGTCAGCCCGCCGCGGACGAACGGCGTGATGCCGCTCGCGGAGACGCCGATGACCACGTCGCGGTTCGACAGCCGGAGCCTGCCGATGCTGCGGCCGCCTTCCTCGTAGTTGTCCTCGACCCCTTCCTTCGCCTGGAACACCGCCGCCTGCCCGCCGGCCATGATGGCCTGGACCACCCGGGGCGGGGTGCCGAACGTTGGCGGCATCTCCGCGGCTTCCACCACGCCCAGACGTCCGCTCGTCCCCGCGCCGATGAAAATGACGCGCCCTCCCTTGCGCAGGGCCTGGACGATGATTTCGACGCCGTGCGCGATCTTTTCCTTTTCCCTCTGCACCGCGGCGATGACCTTGCGGTCCTCGTTGATCACCAGTTCGATGATGTCGCGGACCGGAGCCTTGTCGACGGCAAGACTGGCGGGGTTGATCTGCTCGGTGGGAAGCGACTGCCACTTGGACTGGGTCGGCATCAGACAATCGCTAGTATAAACTCAGCCGAGACGAGCGCGGAGGATTCCGTCGACCACGCAGCCGAGGTGGCCGGCGGCGCCATTTTCTCGAACCTCAGCCTCGCCGACGAGCTCAACCGCACGCTGCACGCAGCAGGCCCTGCTCGAGGCCCTCAGCCATGAGTCACATCCAGGTCTATCTCGACTACCTGCAGGACGTGCGGCGGCTGTCGCCGAACACCATCAGCAGCTACGGCCGCGATCTCGCGGCGCTTGCCGCCTTTGCGTCGGGACAGCAGAAGACGGTTGAGCGGCTCGATCGCCGCGACCTCGAGGCGTTCGTGCGGCAGTTGATGACGGGCGGCCTGGCGCCGCGCTCGGTGTCGCGCGCGATTGCCTGCGTGCGCGGCTATTACCGGTTCCAGCTGCTCGAGCAACGCATCACGGTCGATCCCGCTGAGGACCTGCGGTCGCCGCGCGCGTGGCCGGCGCTGCCGAAATACCTCGACATGGCGCAAGTCGATCGCCTGCTCGCGCAACCGGACACCGCCACGCCACGCGGACTGCGCGACAAGGCGCTGCTGGAACTGCTCTACGCCACGGGACTGCGCGTCACCGAACTGCTGTCGCTGAAACCGGCCGACGTCAACCTCGACGCCGGCTACCTGACCTGCATCGGAAAAGGAGACAAGCAGCGAATCGTGCCGCTCGGCCACGCCGCGGCCGACTGGGTGCGGCGGTATGCGGCCGAGGCGCGCCCGGCGCTGCTGAAGCAGCGCAAGACGCCGTGGCTGTTCGTCAACGCGAAGGGGGGGACCCGGCTCTCGCGGGTCGGGTTCTGGAAGGTGCTGAAGGAGTACGGCATCACGGCGGGGGTGCCGCCCGGCCTCAGCCCGCACATGCTGCGGCACTCGTTCGCGACGCATCTCCTCGAACGGGGCGCCGACCTGCGCGCGATCCAGATGATGCTGGGGCACGCGGACCTCTCGACCACGCAGATTTACACGCACGTGCTCGAGGCGCGGCTGCGCGCGGTGTACGACCAGTTCCACCCTCGAAAGTAGCTCTGTTGCCCGGTCACGTATGTTAGAGTTGTAGGGTTTCAGCATCTCCAATCACCGCAGCGAAGGAGCTCGGTCCGCACATGAGCAAAGGGCGTTACCTGTTTACGTCGGAGTCGGTCACCGAAGGCCATCCCGACAAGATTGCCGACCAGATTTCCGACGCGATCCTTGACGCGATCCTCGCGCAGGATCCCGTCGGCCGCGTCGCCTGCGAAACGCTGGTCACCACCGGCCTCGCCATCGTCGCCGGCGAGATCACGACCAGCTGTTACGTCGACTTCCCCAGCATCGTCCGCGAGACGATTCGCGAGGTCGGCTATACACGCGGCAAATACGGGTTCGACTCCGAGACCTGCGCGGTGCTGTCCTCCATCCACGGCCAGTCTCCCGACATCGCCCAGGGCGTCGATCCGGGCGGCGCCGGCGACCAGGGGCTGATGTTCGGCTACGCCTGCACCGAGACGCCCGAGCTGATGCCGATGCCGATCATGCTCGCGCACAAGCTGGTGCGCGGCCTCTCGGAGCGCCGTCGCGACCACTCGATGGACTACCTCCGGCCCGATGGCAAGTCGCAGGTCTCGATCGAATACGACAACGGCCGCCCGGTCCGCGTCGACACCGTCGTCGTCTCCACCCAGCACAGCCCCACCGTCACGAACGACACCCTTCGCGAGGACATCACCGAGAAGATCGTCAACCAGGTGATTCCGAAGGAGATGATGGACAGCAAGACCCGCATCCTGATCAACCCGACGGGGCGCTTCGTCGTGGGCGGCCCGCACGGCGACGCGGGGGTGACCGGACGCAAGATCATCGTCGATACCTACGGTGGCGCGGCGCCGCACGGCGGCGGCGCGTTTTCCGGCAAGGATCCGACGAAGGTGGACCGTTCGGCGTGCTACATGGCGCGCTACGTCGCGAAGAACGTCGTCGCGGCCGGCCTGGCGGAGAAGTGCATGGTGCAGCTGGCCTATGCGATCGGCGTCGCCGAGCCGGTGTCGGTCTACATCGAGACCTCCGGCACGGGCACGATTGCCGACGACAAGATCAGCGAGCTCGTGCGCGCGCACTTCAAGCTAACGCCGCGCGGCATCATCGAATCGCTCGACCTGCGCCGTCCGATCTACAAGAAGACGGCCGCCTTCGGACACTTCGGCCGCACCGAGCCGGAGTTCACGTGGGAAAAGACCGATAAGGCCGCAGCGCTTCGCGCCGACGCAGGCAAGTAGGATTGAAGATTGCAGATTGAAGATTGAAGATTCAACGGACAGTCCGCGAATCTTCAGTCTTCAATCGCCGATCTAAACTGTGGACGCTGGTCGCGCTGCTCGCGGCCGGCGTCTTGCTGTTTCTGCTCGCCGCGCCGCCGGCGCCGCAATCCCTCCAGTCGACCCTTCCGGAACTGGCTGCCCGCACCGTCGCGGGCGCCTACCACGTCCACACCACGCGCTCCGACGGCATTGGTGATCGGGACGCGGTGGCCACAGCGGCCGCGGGCGCGGGCATGGCGTTCGTGATTCTCACGGACCATGGCGACGGGACCCGTCCGCCCGATCCCGCCGCGTATCTGCATGGCGTGCTGATGCTGGAGGGGGTGGAGATCAGCACCGACCAGGGGCACTACGTCGCCATCGACATGGCGCGCGCGCCGTATCCGCTGGGCGGCGCCGCCGGCACGGTCGTCGAGGACGTCACCCGGCTGGGCGGATTCGGCTTCGCCGCGCATCCCGATTCGCCCAAACCGGCATTGCGCTGGACCGACGAGCGATCGCCGATCGACGGCATCGAGTGGCTCAATACGGACAGCGAGTGGAGAGATGAGCCGCGGACGCGGATTGCCCGCGCGGGGATCGGCTACTTCCTGCGCGGTGGGCCCGCGGTGGCGAGCCTGTTCGATCGTCCCGTCACGCTCGATCGCTGGGATGGGCTCGCGAAATCCCGTCCTGTCGTCGCGCTCGCGGGCGCCGATGCGCACGGAGGCGTCGGCCGCCGGGCCGAGGACCCAGGCCACAGCCTGTCCGGCATGATCGGCATCCCCAGTTATCTGGCCAGCTTCCAGGCCTTCAGCAACCGCGTCGTCCTCGATCGGCCACTCGGCGGGGATGCCGCGGTGGACGCGCGGGCGGTGCTCGACGCCATCCGGAAGGGGAGCGTGTTCACGGCCATCGATGCGCTTGCAGGGCCGGCGGTGCTCGACTTTCATGTCGAGGTCGCGCTGGAGCGCGTGGATATGGGTGGCGTCCTTCCCGACGACTCCGACGCGACCATCGTCGCCCGCGCCTCGATGCCGCGGGACGCCGAGCTCTTGCTGCTGCGCGACGGCCGCGAGATCGCCAGGGGGCGCGACGAAATCCGGCGCGGCATCACCGACGCACGCGGCGCCTACCGGGTGGAAATCCGCATCCCGGGCGCGCCGGGCAAGCCTCCGATCCCCTGGCTGGTCAGCAATCCGATCTACTTCGGCGGAGGTGTGAAGGGCGCCAAGGGCGGGGGTGCTGAAGGTGCCACCGGGGCTGAAAGTGCTCAGGCGGCGATCCCTCCCTTTCCCTGGCGGATCGAGAAAGACGCCACCTCGAGTGGCATCCTCCGGACCACCGGCCGTGACGTCGCGCTCGAGTTCAAGCTCGGGGACGGCGCGCGCAACAGCCAGTTCGTCGCGCTGGCCACCGACCTGCAGCGTCAGAGCTTCAGGACCATCGATCTGTCGCTGGCTGGGGATCGGCCAATGCGGGTCTTCATCCAGGTCCGTCGAAGAGACGGCGAACGATGGGGAAGGTCGATCTACGTGGATCCGGCCGGGGGGCCGATTCGGGTTGCACTCGCGAGCCTCGAACCGATCACGGCGTCCGCCGGTTCAGCCGCGTCCGGGCCCGAGGTGACCTCCATCCTGCTCGTGGTCGATCTCACCAACGCCGCGCCCGGCCGGTCCGGCACCCTGCGCGTCTTGTCTAGTGCACTAGGTAACTAGTCCTCTAGTTCGATAGATAGATAGTGTGCTAGTGTACTAGGCATGTTCGTGGAGCTACGCAGAGACGACCCGCGGCCGGTATACCGCCAGATTGCGGACGAGGTGCTTCGATCGGTTTCGGTGGGAGTGTTGAAGCCGGGGGAATCGCTGCCGTCCACCCGCCAGCTGGCCGCCGAGCTCAAGCTGAACCCGAACACAGTGCAGCACGCCTACCGGACGTTGCTGCTGGAGGGGGTCATCGAAATGCGCCGCGGCCTCGGCGCCTTCGTCGCCGCCGCCCCGCGGGACTCACGGCAGAGGCCCGCGGCCGTCGCCCGCCAGATCGCCGAGCGCGCCCTGCGGGAGGCCTTCCGCCACGGGCTGCTGGCGAGCGACCTCATGAAAGCCCTCGCGGAGATTGCGCCGAAGGGGAGTGAGCAGTTGGCAGTTAACAGTTCACTACGTGCGCGCGGTCAGTAGCAGGTAGGCGGCGCTGCCCGCGGCGAGGATATTCGGCGCCCAGCCCGCCAGAATGGGATCGAGCATCCCGGCCTTGCCGATCGCGGCGAAGGCATTGCCGACGATGTAGTAGCTCAGCGCGAGGACGATGCCAATCCCGATGCCGTACAGCGTGCCGCGCTTGCCGGTCGTCATCCCGAACGGAATGGCGAGCAGCGTCATGACCACCGTGACGAGCGGGAAGGCGAGCTTCTTCTGCAAATCGATGGTTAGCGGGACGACGTTGATGCCGCTGGCGGCCTGTTCGTCGATGAAGCGCTTCAGCTCCGGCACGGTCATCATCTCGGCGATGGGCTGCTCGGTCTCGAAATAGTCGGGCGCTTCCAGCGAGAGGGTGCGCTGCGGGAACGCCGCCCATTTGCCGCGTGCGGTGAACTCCTGCTGCCAGCCGTTGGTCGCCGTCCATTGCCCGCCAGCGAAGGTGGCGCGTGGCGTGAACAACTGACTGTCGAGCCGCCAGGCGTCCCTGGCCGGCCTGAACACGGCCAGGTTCTGAATCGCCTGCTGCTGCGGATCGAAGCGGGTGTAGTGATAGATGGCTCCGTCCCGGCCGATCAGCCAGGTGCGGGTGAGCGGGTTCGAGGTCCGCGGAGGACGGCCGCGAATGGCGGAGTCGAGGCGGTCCACCTGTTCGTTGGCGCGTGCCAGGATCTGCTGCTCGAGCCCGAAGAGGACGCCGCTCCAGACCATCGACAGCAGCAGCAGCGGCGCGGCTATCCGGTAGAGGCTGATCCCGCACGCTTTCATCACCGACAGTTCGCTTGACCGGCTGAGGAGGCCGAAGGTGATCAGCACGCTCAGCAGCGCCGCGAGCGGGATCACGAAGTAGACGAACTGGGGCGTCATGAAACCCAGCAGCTGCAGTACCATGCCGGCCGTCGCCTGACCCTTGAACAGCTTGTCCGACTTGTCGATGAAGGTGCCGATGTAGAAGATGCCGAGCAGGGCGGCGAATGAGATGGCGGCGGCGCGCAGATAGATCGTGCTGACGTAGCGGTCGAGGATGTTCGGCATCAACCACGACATGTGCGGAAGCTTGAGGACGACCACCACGCCTCGCCGGCGGGCCGCCGGCTGGGAGCCCGTGCTGGCGGGGGTCGCGGGGGCCGCCGCGCCTGCACGCCGCCGGTTGATCCAGCCGTGGGCGGCGTGGGTCAGCTTGACCACGCTGGGAAACGGGATCCGCCCCTCGGCCCAGCGCGCGCGCCAGACCAGGGCCAGCAGCCCGAACGGCAGCATGACGAGGTTCGGCATCCAGCGCGACAGTTGGGCGACGAGCAGCGGCTGGGCGCCGCCGGCGTCGCCGGAATAGTAGCCGCGGGTCATGGACTGCGACATGTAGAGGATCACGTAGTAGCCGAAAATGACGGCGATGCCCACGACGAAGCCGGCCAGCTTGCCGTCGCGGGCGACCGTCAGGCCGAGCGCGATCCCGATGATGGCGAAGACCAGGCAGGCGGCGGGGAAGGAGAACCGCTGCTGAATGGCCTCCATCTCCTGGTGCGCCGGCAGGCCGTTCTTGATCTTGTCGGCCGCCTGCTGCTGGATCTGGGGGATCGACATCTCGTTCATCCCGCGGAAGAGCTCAAAGCGCTGGAAGACGCTCTTGGGATCGAGCTGCACGATCAGCTGTTTGGGGAAGCGGTAGGTCTCGACCTGCGTGCCGCCTTCCCCGCTCCGTGAATAGCGGGTGCCGTCCTCGAGCACCAGGTCCACGGTCTGCTGCTGCCGATCGAGCACGAGCCGCCCGCGCCGCGCCATATAGAGGGTGGGGGCTTCCGGCTTGCTGGTGTCGGCGACCAGCACGTCCTTCCAGCCGCCGCCCGGCGGCACGTCGCGGGCGTAGAGAATCCACGCTGGGAAGTTGGTGTAGAACACCTGCGGCCGGACGTCGTTCTCCATCTGCTGGGAGACGACGTCGTAGGTGATCTGGCGGAAGTCCTGATTGGCGTCGGGAATCGCCGACAGCATCACCCAGAGATGCACCGACCCGGCGAGGGCCGCCAGGAGCAGAACCGGGCGGAGCAGCCGGTAGGGGCTGACGCCGCAGGCCAGCAGCGCCATCGCCTCACGATCGCCCGACATCCGCCCGAGTCCGATCAGGAGCCCGACCAGGAGGGCCATCGGGATCGTCACGCCGAGGGCCTGGGGTACCAGAGTCAGGAGAATCCGGCCGGCGGTCAGCCACGGCACTCCCTTCGCCACCAGTTGCTCGAGCTGGAGCATCACCGGGGGGATGCACAGGATGAACGTGAAGATCAGCAGCGACAGGAACATCGGCGGGAGGATTTCGCGGAGGACGTAGCGGTCGAGCGTTTTGAGCACGGGGCCTCAGGATATCAGGTGGCGGCTGGGTCTCACGCCAACTGCAATGGCCAGCCCCACCTTCAAATTCGGGCGGCAGCCTTAAAGCGGGTGCGCGGAACGTCCACAGCCCGCTTTTATTGGCTTTATCGATTGGTTCTGATAATGTATGTTATGTTAACCAAAGACCCCGACAAGGTCCTGGCAGGTCGCCGCGTCTGCCACGCTCCAGGGTTGCCGCGGCTTTCGATGCGATGGCGTCAGCGCCCTGAACGTCAGAACCCATAGACCGTAGCTGGGTTTGGTGGTTGGCCGTTTCGGAATTGGCGCGTGTGAATGGGGAATTCACGGCCAGCGTGCCCGTGGCCGGGCGTACTCGCCGGGCGTACTACTGGGACTTCAGCTCTTTGATGATCGCCTGCAGCGCGTCGATAACCTCGTCGCGCTCGACGCGAGACTTGGTGAATCGCAGCTGCAGGTTGAAGGCCTTGGTAGGCGCCTTATAGCTGAACGTGTAGTGCTTCGGTCGTCCGGCTTTCGGCCTGGCGGTTTCTTTCTCCCGGCGGACGGCGTCTCGCGTGGCGCCGCCGTCACGGGAGACTTTCTCGATGAGGGCGACCATTTTCTGGGGGTCGCCTTGCCTAACTATCTCTAAAAGCAACGACTTGGCGTGAATGTCGGCCAGCCGACAAAGGTTTTTGACCTCCTCCGGCATGTGGTTCAATGACAGCGATTCGGTGATCGACGTGCGGGACTTGCCTAACCGCTTGGCCATGTCCTCGTGCGTATAGCCGCACCGCGTCGCCAGCGAATGCAGCGCCTCCGACTCTTCGAACGCCGTCAAATCCTTGCGCTGGATATTCTCGATCAGTGCGATCTCGATGATCTCGTTATCGTCCACCTCCCGAATGACGATCGGCACTTCCCGCAGCCCGACCTGCACGGCCGCCTGATAGCGCCGTTCGCCAGCCACAATCTGGAAGCGGCCGCCGCGCTGGCGGACGATGATCGGCTCGATAATCCCCTTCTCGGCGATCGATGCCATCAGCTCGGCCAACTCGCCCATCACCTGGCGCGGCTGATTGGGATTCGGGTCGAGCTCGTCGATCTTGACCAGCCGCCCGATCGGCGTGCCCGCGGAACTGGTCAGCGCGTCCACGTAATGCTCGTCGTGACGCATCCGGACGGACGTGGGCAGTCCTCTTGGCTTAGGCACGATCCATAACCTCCTCGCACAACCGGTAGTACTCGGCCGCCCCGGTCGAGTCCGGCGCGAACGTGAAAATCGATTCCTTGTAGGCGGGGCTCTCCTCGAGCCGCACGCTCTTGGTAATCACCGTCTTGAACACCTTGCTGCCGAACACCTTGTCGATCTGCGCGCGGATGTCCCGCGCCAGCGCGGTTCGCTTGTCGTGCATCGTAATCACGACTCCCAGGATCCGCAGCGACGGGTTGGCGCGCGCCCGCACCTTCTCGATCGTTTCGAGGAGATCGTCGGTGCCTTCCAGTGCGAAGTACGAGGATTGAATCGGGATGAGTAAGTGAGTGGCCGCGACCAGCGCGTTCACCGTCAGCAGCCCAAGCGTCGGCGGGCAGTCAATGACGATGTGCGGGAAGCGCTCGGTCATCGGCGCGAGCCGATCCTTGAGCCGGAAATGCGCGTCGATCTCCCCCACCAGTTTCGATTCCAGCTTGGCCAGGGCGATGCGCGACGGCGCCACCCACAAATTCGGTTGGTTCGTCGACGGCAGGATGACGTCGTCGAAGGTGACGTCCTTCTCGGCGATCGCGTCGTAGACACTGCGCGTCACCTGCGTGACGTCCAGAAACGACATCGTGCTGTTGGCTTGGGGATCGAGATCGACGAGGAGCGTCGGCTTGCCGCGCAGCGACAGGGCGGCGGCGAGGTTGATGGCGGTCGTGGTCTTACCCACGCCGCCCTTCTGATTGGCTATGGCGACGATCATCAGGGGCGCAGTCGCCTGATGATAGCGGATCAATTCCCAACTACCAACCTCCAACTCCCAAAAGCGCACAAACCTTTGGAACTTTGGGCGTTGGCAATGGAAAATTGCGACTTACATCTTGTACTTGCCCATATCGTCGGGGTCGAGACTCTCCAGCCACTTCTGCAGCCGCTCGGTGTCCCCCTTGTCGGGGGTCAGATCCACGGTCTTGGCATGGTCGATGACCGATTCCTCGACAAAGATGGGCGCCCGGGCCCTCAGGGCGAGGGCGATGGCGTCGCTCGGCCGCGCGTCCACTGCCATCAGTTCGCCGCCGACCTCGAGGTAGATGAGCGCGTAAAAGGTGTTCTCCTTGAGATCCGACACGACGATCTTCTCGATGCGGCCGTGCAGGTCCGCGATGACGTTCTTCAATAGGTCGTGCGTCATCGGCCGCGGCGTGGCGACATTCTCGATTTGGAGGGCGATGGCGTTCGCCTCGAACACGCCCACCCAGATCGGCAGCACGCGCTGGCCGTCCTTGTCCCGCAGGATGATGATCGGCATGTTGGTGATGGGGTCCACCATCAGCCCTTTGATTGTCATTTCGATTTGCATATGTCTACCTGCGCCTCACCCCGGACGCTGTTCGGGTTGGCGCCGGTGATCCGGACGGGCACGATCCGGCCGACCCACGACGGCTCGCCCGGCAGATTGACCACCGTATTGGCCGGCGTCCGGCCCGAAAGTTCCGATTCCCGCCGGCGGCTCCGGGCGTCGATCAGCACGGGCTCGACCCGGCCGATGGACGCCGCGAAGATTTCTCCCTGGATGGTGCCCTGCAACGACTGCAGCGCCATGATTCGCCGCGTCTTCTCGGCCTCCGGCACGTCATCGGGCAGCCGCTTCAACGCGAGCGTGTTCGGGCGCGGGGAATACTTGAACGAGTACATGCTGTGATATCTCGCGGCCCTGGTCAGCGCCAGCGTGTCATCGAAATCCGCCTCCGTCTCCCCAGGGAAGCCAACGATCATATCGGTCGAGAGGGCGATCTCCGGCATGGTCTCCCGCAGTTGCGCGACGAGCTCGAGGTATTCCTCTCGCGTGTGCCGCCGTCGCATGGCCTGCAGGACACGCGTCGAGCCGCTCTGGACCGGCAGGTGGAGGTGCCGGCACACCTTGGGGAGATCACGCATCGCCTGCATCATGCGCGGGGTCACGTGGCGCGGATGTGGGCTGGCGAAGCGGATCCGCTCGATGCCGTCCACCTCGTTAACCCGCGCCAGGAGCTCCGCGAAGTCGCACCCGGGGTCGTCGGGCGCCTGGTAATGATTGACGATCTGTCCCAGCAACTGCACTTCCCGCGCCCCGGTATCAGCCGCGTGGCGAACCTCGTTGACGATGTCGCGAACGAGGCGCATCCGCTCCTTGCCGCGCGTATACGGGACCACGCAGAAGGCGCAGAACTCGTTGCAGCCCTCGATGATGGTGACGTACGCCTTGTGGGTCTCCTCGCGTCTGGCGATTCCGAGCGGGAACGACACGTCGTCGTAGGGATTGAGATCGATGCGGGCGGAGGGGGGGAAATGGACATCGGCAGTCGGCCGCGTCACTCCAGCGACCAGCATCGGCAGACGCTTGAGGCTCTGGGTGCCGAGCAATACGTCGATGACATGGCCGTTGGTCTTGGCGAGCAGGGTCTCGCCTTCCTGCTGCGCCACGCATCCGGCTACGGCGACGATCGGGCGTGACCCGGTTTCGTCCCCCATCAGCCGAATCTCGCCAAGCCGGGTGTAGAGCTTTTCCTCGGCCTTCTCGCGGACGCTGCAGGTGTTGATGACGATGACGTCCGCGTCGCGGTCGTCGTCCGTGCGGTCGTAGCCCGCCTGTTCCAGCAGTCCGGCCATGCGCTCGGAATCGTGCTGGTTCATCTGACACCCAAATGTCTCGACTAGATATTTGGCCATGGTGTCACGGTTTCGCTTTCGCCTTTCGCTTTGTGTTCGCTTTCGCCTCGATCATGTCACGCGCCCCGGCGAGCACCGCGGCGGACACGTCCGCTCCCCCCATCATGCGCGCGATTTCGGTTTCGCGGTCCAGGCCATCGAGTCGCGTGACGGCGGTGGAGGTGCGTCCCGCTTTCACGCTTTTGGCGATGCGGTAATGCGTGGCACCGTACGCGGCGATCTGCGGCAGGTGGGTGATGCACAACACCTGGAAGCGTTCGCCGAGCAGGCGCAGCCTCGCGCCCACCACGTCGGCCACCGCCCCGCCGATGCCGGCGTCGACCTCGTCGAAGATGAGAGTCTTGCCCGGCTCATCGGTTGAGGCGAGGGTCTTGAGCGCGAGCATGATGCGCGACAGTTCCCCCCCGGAGGCGATGCGGGCGAGCGGCTTCACGTCTTCGCCCGGGTTGGGGGACATATAGAACTCCGCCTCGTCGAGCCCCCGCTCCGACCAGCGCGCGTCCCCGCCTTCGGCGTCGCCGGCGAACCGGACCTCGCAGCGGGTCCGGGCCATGGCGAGGTCGGCGAGCGCCCTCTCCAGGGCCTTGCAGAATTCCTTCGCGCCGGCGCGGCGGCGCACCGAGAGGTCGCTGGCCACCCGCTGGTAGGCCGCGCCGGTCGTCGTCAGCGCGGCGTCGAGTTCCGCGGCGCGCTCGGTCGCGTGCTCGATGTCGTGGAGCTCGCGGCGCAGATCCGCGGCCCGGACAATCACGTCCGCCAGGCCGGGGCCGTGCTTCTTCTTCAGACGCTCGAGCACCGACAGGCGATCTTCGATCTCCTGCAGGCGTGCCGGAGAGGCGTCGATGTTCTGCGCGTAGGCGCGGAGGAAGAAGGCGAGATCCTCCAGCTGGGACTTGATGGCGTCGCGCGAGTCGGCGTAGGGCCCGAAGGTCGCGTCGAGCACCGCCAGCTCGCCCACTTTCTTCCACACCGTGCCGAGCGCCGGGAGCGCCGCCTCGTCGCCGTCGTAGAGCGCGGTGTAGGCATCAGCGCACAGCCGCTGCAGGCGGTCCGCATTCGCCAGCACCTGCCGCGTCGTCAACAGGTCCTGATCTTCGCCGGGCTGCGGTGCGGCGGTGTCGATCTCCGAGAGCTGGAAGGCGAGGAACTCGGCGCGTGAGGCCTTCTGCTGCTCGGTGGCGGCCAGTCGCGCGCGATCGTCGCGGATCTGTTGCCAGGCGCGGAAGGCTGATGCGACGGCATCGCGCTCGGGCGTCAGCCCGGCGAATTCGTCCAGCAGGTCAAGATGCGCCGCGGGGTCGAGGAGCACCTGGTGTTCGTGCTGGCCGTGCAGATCCACGAGCGAGCCGGCGGCTTCGCGCAGCGCGCCGCTCGTGACGAGCGCGCCGTCCACGAAGGCGCGGCTGCGCCCCTGGGACGACACTTCGCGGCGGACAATGACCTCGGTGCCGTCGGGGCGTTCGAACACCGCCTGCACGGCGGCGGTGTCCTCGCCCGTGCGCACCAGTTCGGCGCTCGCGCGCCCGCCGACCAGCAGGCCGACCGCGCCGACCAGAATGGACTTGCCGGCGCCGGTCTCTCCCGTCAGCACGTTGAAGCCGGGCGCGAACTCCAGTTCGAGGCGATCGATGACGGCGAGGTTGGTGACACTGAGGAAGCGGATCATAAGGAATCGACCTTGGCGGAAGTTCCATAGTATCAGACCTTTGACAGCGCCTCAGCTGCGTGTTACGCTCCTTGCCAACTGCGCTGTCCCAGCGGCGCAACAAGGGTCGCCGCCTGCTGCGGTCGACCGGAGGTTTCGTTTGCGCACGTTTGGTTATGTGGCCCTCGCCTTCCAGGCGCCGGGCTCGCCGGACACTGGGACCGGCGGTGTGGATTTCGTCAGGCTTATTTCGGAAGCGAACTGGCTTTCGAAGAGCGTCCTGCTCATCCTCCTGCTGTTCTCAGCCGTCGGCTGGGGTATCACCCTGTTCAAGATCTGGCAGTACCGCGCGGCGGAGCGCGACTCGGTCACGTTCCTGCAGGTCTTCCGCAAGAGCACGAAGTTTTCCGAGGTGCAGTCGATCTGCGCGAGCGTGGCGAAGAGCCCGCTGGTCGGAATCTTCCAGGCCGGCTACGCTGAGCTCAACACGCAGTTGCGGCAGCACAAGGGAGCGGACGGCGACCCCAAGCCAGCCGCTCCCACGGTGCGTCCTACCTTACGAAGCCTGGATGCGGTCGATCGGGCCTTGCTGCGCGCGACGGGCAGTGAATTGAGCAAGCTCGAGAAACGGGTGCCGGCGCTGGCCACGACGGCCAGCATCACGCCGTTCATCGGATTGTTCGGAACCGTCTGGGGGATCATCATCGCCTTCCAGAACATCGGCGTGCAGGGCTCGACCAGCCTGAGCGTGGTGGCACCGGGCATTGCCGAGGCGCTGGTCGCCACCGCCGCGGGTCTCTTCGCCGCGATCCCGGCCGTATATTTTTACAACGCGTTCACCACACGGGTGAAAGAGTTCGCGACCCAGATGGACGACTTCTCGCTCGAGTTTCTGAACATCTCGGAGCGGAATTTCACCTGACGCGCCTGAAAGGTTCGCCCGACCGCGTGTGATGGGTGTCGGCCGATGCAGGCCGGGGGTCTTCGGGCGGACAGGTAACAGATGCCGAAAGTTCAACAGAATGGGTCGTCGGGATCGGGACGCGGGCGTCGCGCGCGCGGGATGCGTGTGTCCACGACCCTGTCCGAGATCAACGTCGTGCCGCTGGTCGATGTCATGCTCGTGCTCCTGATCATCTTCATGGTCGCGGCGCCGATGATGACGCAGGGCATGGCGGTCAACCTGCCGCAGGCGCGCAAGGCGAACCCGGTTACCGCGAACCCCATTTACGTGACCATCCCTTCCAGCTTTGGCCAGAACAAGATCGTCCAGATCAACAACGACGAAATCCGGCTGGAGATTCTTCACGAGCGGATGAAACAAATGCTGCTCGAACAGGCGGACAAGTCGGTGTTCGTCCGCGCCGACGCCGGCGTCACCATGCAGCAGTTCATGACGGTAACCGACCGGCTGAAGGACGCGGGCGTCGAGAAGGTCGCGATCTCCACGAGGCCCCCCGAGCGCTGATGGACGCGGTCACCGAGATCCTGATCGAGCGATCCCAGGCGGCCGACAAGGTCGGCCGCATGGTGCTGGTGTCGATTGCCGCACACGCGGCGATTGTCGCGGCGGTAACGCTGCTGCCGCGGCAGTGGGGCGAGGCGCCCGACCAGGCCCAGACGATGACGATCTCACTGGGCGGCGCGCCCGGGCCGCTGCAGGGAAAGAACCCGATCTCCGACAAGCCGGTCCAGCAGGCGGTGCCCGACCCGGTCAAGGCGAAGAACGACGCGCCGCCGATGCTCGCGAAACCGGAGATGATCGAGCCGGTCAAGACCGCCACGCCGGACACGAAATCCCCCCTGAAGCCGGAACCGTCGAAGGACGTGCCCCAGCTGCGCGGCCGCACCCCCACGCAGGGGGCGGAAGTGAAGGCCGGGTCCGCCAAGGTCGTGACGGGCGGCGCCGCGATCCCCTTCGGCGGCCTGGCCACCGGGGGGGGCGGCGCGGGGGCCGCGTATACCGACTACGCCGACTTCTGCTGCCCCGAGTACCTCACGACGATGGTGCAGCTGGTGCAGCGAAACTGGCAGCAGCGCCAGGGGCAGGACGGCACGGTCCAGGTCAAATTCACGATCCAGCGCGACGGCACGCTGACCAATATCGAGGTCGAGCAACCGAACACGCAGTTCCTGAATCTCGCCGCCCAGCGCGCGCTGGTCACCACCAAACAGCTGCCGCCCCTGCCGGCGGCGTTCACCGGAGATCGCCTCACGGTGCATCTCGTGTTCCAGTTCAGAAAATGACGAACAACTCCTCCCGGATCCTGATCGCCGCCGCGCTCGCCACGACGGTGTCGTTGACCATGCTGGCAGCGCAGACCCCGCAGGCGCCCCCGACACAGCCGCCGCCGCGCTCGCAGCAGCCGACCGACGTGACCGTCTCCATCACCGGCGTGGGCGGGTTGCCCCCCAAGCTGGCGGTCGCGGGCTTCATCCCGCTGTCGTCCGACGCCGAAACCGTCGCGGCGGCGAAGACGATTAGCGAGGTGCTGTTCGACGACATCAATTACGAGCGCGAGTACTACATGATCGCGAAGGACGCCATGGCGACGATCCCCAAGCCGTCGTCGCTCGACACGGTGCCGCTCGATCGGTGGCGCGAGCTCAACGCCAACGGCGTACTGGTCGGCACCGTCAGGAAGAGCGGCAACGGTGTGGTGGTCCAGGTGAAGTTGATCGACGTGGCCTCCGGCCGCACCGCCTTCGGCAAGGAATACAGCGGCTCGGTCGCCAACCCCCGCCGCTACGCGCACACCATCTCGGACGAGCTCTTCGAGAATCAGCTCCAGCTCCGCGGCGTGGCGCGCACGCGGCTCGCCTTTTCGTCGGATCGCGGCGCCGACATCATGGCCGGCGCGGTCAAGAACCGCGACGTCCAGGAGATCTTCATCGTCGACTACGACGGCGCGAACCCGGTCCGCGTCACCAACACCCGTTCGCTGAACATCACCCCGGCCTGGTCGCCCGACAATCAGGCGATCGCCTACACCAGCTACCGCCCCTCGTCTGCGGGCTCCTTCGGCGTCTACACCGACGTGGTGCTGTCGTTCATCCAGCTCGGCACCCGCGCGATGCCGGCCAACGGAAGTCCGGAGCGGCAGAACTTCCTGCCGTCGTGGTCCCCCGACGGATCGAAGCTGTCCTTCACCTCGAGCCGCGACGGCAACGCCGAGATCTACGTGATGAACAAGGATGGCAGCGGGCTGCGGCGCATGACGAACAACCCGGCGATCGACGTGTCGCCGACCTGGTCGCCGACCGGCACGCAGCTGGCGTGGGTGTCGGACCGCAGCGGGCAGCCAAAGATCTACTTGATGAACGCCGACGGCACCGGCCAGCGCCTGCTGGTGGGCGACCCGAAGAGCGACCGCCCGACCTGGTCGCGCGGCAAGTTCAACGAGATCGCCTACGCGGCGTCGACGGGCCCCGGCTACGACATCAAGATTTACAGCTTCGCGACCGGCGACACGACCAGGATCACCGACGGCATCGGCAGCAATGAGAGCCCGGCCTTCTCGCCCAACGGCCGGCACATCGCCTTCACCTCCACCCGGAACGGCAAGTCGCAGCTCTTCACGATCGATCGCGACGGCAACAATCTCCGGCAGATCACGCGGGAAGGCAATAATAAGTTCGCGAGCTGGTCGCAATAGGCCGCCACGCGCGGAGTGCGGCACACCCCACTGTCCATCTAGATCTAGAGAGAGCGGAGTCAGATGAGAGATACACGTTTTGCGCTGGTCGCGGTCATCGTGCTGGCCCTCGGCGCCGGCGCCTGTGGCAAGAAGACTCCTCCGGTCGCCCGGCCGATGCCGCCGCCGCCGGCCGCGGGAACCGGGCAGCCGGGGGCGCGCCCCCCTGCCCCGCCGGACCCGGTGCCCGAGACCGCACCGATTCCGCCCGAGCCCACCATCTCCGACGACCCACTGTCGTCCGGCGACCTGGATGCCATCAACAAGAATTCGCCGTTCCAGGCGGTGTTCTACCCGCTCGACAGCTTCGAGGTGGACGGCACCGGCCAGCAGGCGCTCAACACCAACGCAGGCATCCTGAAGAAGTACCCGACCTGGGTCATCACCCTCGAAGGGCACTGTGACGAGCGCGGCACCGCGGAATACAACCTGGCGCTCGGCGAGAAGCGGGCCCTGGCGGCCAAAACCTATCTGGTGTCGCTCGGCATTCCCGCTGATCGGCTCCGGACCGTCAGCTATGGCAAGGAATTTCCATTCGACCCGGGTCACGACGAGGGCGCCTGGTCGAAGAACCGCCGCGCCCACTTCGTGGTGACGAGCAAATAAGACAGCTCCTCAGCCGAGACGACGGAGAGTGTTGGAGCGTCGGAGTTCACAGCTCAAGGCTGAGGGCTCACCGCTGATAGCTTTTTGACAGGAGTTTCCCGCGATGAAATGGAGCCGCATACTTCCTCTGCTGTGCCTCGCGTTTGCCGCGCAGGCGCAGCCTGCGTCGGCGGCGGCGAATAAGGAACACCTGCAGCTGATGGCCGAAATCCGCATGCTGCAGGAGCAGCAGCAGCAGCTCCAGGGCCTGCTGGGGGCGCTGCAGGACACGCTCAAGGTGGTCGCCACCAAGATTGACGACCAGTCGGCCGCGACCCGCAAGGCCATGGCCGATCAGACGCTGGCCACCACCAACATCGGCGACAACGTGCGCATCCTGCGCGAGAAGACCGACGAGACCAACGTGCGGATCTCGACGATGGCGCAGGAGCTCGAGTCGCTGCGGCAGATCATGGCATCGCAACCCGCGCCGCAGGCGGTGGCCGCTCCGCCGATGGGAACCGATCCGGGCGCGTCGCCGATCCCGGGCGCAACACCCGCGCCGCCGTCAGCCGCGCCGCCCACGGGCGCCCCGGCCGGCATGTCGCCGACGCGGATGTACGACACCAGCTATGACGACTACGCCGCCGGACGGTGGGAGCTGGCGATCCAGGGTATGCAGGGGTTCATCCAGGCGTTCCCCAGAACCGCGCAGGCGGGCAGCGCCATGTTCACGATCGGGATGTCGTACTACAACCAGGGTAAGTGGACCGAGGCGCGCGACGCCTTCCAGCGGGTGATTACCGACTACCCGCAGGCTCAGGGCACGGTGGTGCCTGATTCGTACTACAAGCTGGGCCAGACGTTCGAACAGCTGAAGCAGACCGACGCCGCGAAGAAAATGTATGAAGCGGCGGTCCAGAAGTTTCCCGGACCGCCCTCCACCTTATCGAACCAGGCGTTGCAGCGGCTGAACAGACGGTAGTAGTTGGTGGTTGGTAGTTCGTGGTTCGTGGTTCGCGGTTGAGATATCAGGCAATTGCGCCACGTTCACTCACCCTCGACCACCAACCACGAACTACCAACCACCTACTGTTCTAGAACGGGATGTCGTCGTCGGTGAGGTCGTTGATCGGCTCGCCCATCGGCTCGTGATCCCCGCCACCTCCGCCCGATGATCCACCGGCTCCGGCGCTGCGCTGCGGCCGCGCGGCGCCGCCGGCGGCCATCCCGCCACCACCACCGCCCCCGCCGAGCAGGACGATCCGATCGCCGCGGATTTCCGTGGTGTACTTGTCGTGGCCGTCCTTGTCTTGCCACTTCCGGGTCTGCAGTCGTCCCTCGACGTAGATCTGCTTGCCCTTGGTGAGGTACTCGTTCAGGGACTCCGCCGACTTGCCCCAGAGCACGATCCGGTGCCACTCCGTTTTTTCCTGCTTCTGCCCGGACGCCTTGTCGTTCCACACTTCGGTGGTCGCCAGGTTCAGCGTCGCGACGGCCGCGCCGCCCGGCGTATACCGCAGCTCCGCGTCCCGCCCGAGATTGCCAACCAGGATTACCTTGTTCACGCTACCCATGCCGAATCCTTTCTGTCCTCTGCCCTCTGCCGTCGACCTTCCGCCAAGGTCCTAGGTCTGCCTGCCGTAGCGATCCTCCAGCCGGACGACGTCCTGGAGCTCCGGCGTCGAGACCTCGAAGATATCGCAGTCGGTAATCGCGGTCATCCGATGCACGGTCTTCGGTGTCACGTGCACGGCCTCGCCGGGTTTCATCTCGCGCGCGGTCAAAGGCCCGCCGGCCGTTCCCTCGTGCCCTGCCGCAATCTCGAACAGCATCCGGCCCGCCCAGAGAAAGATCGTTTCGTCCTTCTGGTTATGGTACTGGAGGCTGAGGGCGTGCCCCGCGTTCACGTGGATCAGCTTTCCGACGTAGCGGTCGGTCTTGGCCCAGTGCAGCTCGTAGCCCCAGGGCTTCTCCACCTTAGTCATCTCACTCACTATGGCTCCTTGTCGTGACAGACGAGGTCACAGGCGATTCCGCCAGGACATGTTCGACCTCCGCGGCGGTCGCGGCCTTGAGCGCCCGACCGGCCAGCCGGATGGTGTCGGCGATCCGCAGGCCGCGCACCACCTGCTTCGCCGCCGGGATGGCGGCAGGCGTCATGCTGAACTCGCGGAGGCCGAGGCCGGCCAGCAGCGGCAGCAATAACGGATCGGCCGCCATCTCGCCGCAGACCGACACGGGCAGCCTGCGCCGGCTCGCGCCCCGCGCGACATGGCGCAGGATCCGCAGAACCGCCGGGTGCAGCGGGGCATACATACCGGACACCCGGTCGTCGGTCCGATCGACCGCGAGCGTGTACTGGATCAGATCGTTGGTCCCGATGCTGACGAAGTCGGCCTCCGCCGCCAGGAGATCGATGGTGAGCGCGGCCGAGGGAACCTCGATCATGATCCCGATCGGCACGTCCGCTACCGACAGGCCGCGGGCGGCGAGGGTCGCGCGCGCCTGCAGGACGGCGGCGCGCGCCGCGCGCAGCTCCTCCACTCCGGTGACGAAGGGGAACATGATGCGCAGCGGACCGTGCATCGACGCCCGCAGCAGCGCCCGCAGCTGCGTCTGGAACACTTCCTCGAACGACAGGCTGAGACGCAGGCCGCGCAGGCCGAGCGGCGATCGCGTATTGTCGGCTCCGTGCGTCAGTCCCATCTGCGTTTCCGTCACGTCGAACGTCCGGACGGTGACGCGGCCGCCGGCCATGCCCTCGAGCAGGCGGCGGTAGACTTCGAACTGCGCCTCTTCGTCGAGGCTGGCGGCGCCCGTTCCGGCCAGCAGGAATTCCGAACGATACAAGCCGATGCCTTCGGCGCCGCGCTCACGCGCGCGCGCGGTCTCCTCCGGCAGCTCGACATTGGCTTCGATGCGGATCGGCGTGCCGTCCTGCGTCACCGCCGGACCGTCGTCGATCATGTCGAGCGAGCGTTCCTTGGCTCGCCGCTTCCTCGACCGCGACTCGAGCTCGGCAATCACCTCGGGGGGGGGATGCAGCAGCACGACGCCGGTGCTGCCATCCACCGCAACGACCGCCCCCGGCGGGATGATCCCGCTGGCATGGCGGAGCCCGGTGACGGCCGGAATATGCATCGACCGCGCGAGGATGGCGGTGTGGTACGTCCAGCTTCCGGCGTCGGTCACGAACGCGGCCAGCCGGTCGAAGTCCATCTGAGCGACGAGCGAGGGACTCAATTCTTCGGCGACCAGCACCACCGGGCCCTCGACGTCGCGGAACAGGTCGAGCGGATCGCCGCCGGCCCGCAGGTTCATGCACAGCCGGCCGACGACGTCGGCAACGTCCCCTTTGCG
>JBKJRJ010000068.1:0-10360 GCA_046594705.1 Vicinamibacterales bacterium | reverse complement strand
GCTCGGCGGCGAGAAGCGCGACATCGCCTTCGGCAGCCAGATCCGCAGCTATGTCCTGCACCCCTACCAGATGGTCAAGGATCACCGGACCAAGGAGCAGGTCAACGACGTCGATCGGGTGCTCGATGGCGACATCGACGTCTTCATCAAGTCGTATCTGATGAAGAAAGCCTCGGGGGCGCTCGTCATCCCAACGGAGGATATTGAGGATTGAGGATTGGAGATTGGAGATTGGAGATTGACGGATTTGCCATTGTTGATTGGGGGGTGGGACGCTGAAACTGCCACGCTTGCGGTGCTATTGCGACGCACACCCCTGAAACCGGCCTGATTTCCGGTGGCGTGCCGGATGCAGGGTCCGGCGGCCATGAATCAAGAAGCCCTCTGAAGAGGCTATTGCCGAATCGATCCTGGCTGTGTGCCGGTGATGAACGCCTCGCGGCGGCCGTCTGTCGCGTCAGTCGGAGACCCGGTGGTCTGGTCGACCGAGACGAACACGATATTGCCCGGCGGTTCGAACTTCGGGATGTCCTTGCGGTCGCCGATGTAGGCCCTGAAGACGTTGACCCAGATTGGCAGCGCCGCCTCGGCGCCCGACATGCCCTTCCCGAGCGGCTTTTTCAGGTCGTAGCCGACCCACACGCCCAGGGTGAGGTCTGGATCGAATCCCACGAACCAGGCGTCGCTGAAGTCGTCGGTGGTGCCGGTCTTGCCTGCGACGGGCCAGTTGAGGGCCATCGCCTTGACCGCCGTACCGTGTTCGACCACGCCGCGGAGCAGGCTGGTCATCACGTACGCGGTATCGGCCCGGATCGCGTCCTGGGGCTCGGGCCGGTTTTCTTCGAGCAGGTTGCCCTCGCGGTCGGTGACCTTGAGGATGGAGTACGGCGTCATCCGCACTCCCTGGTTGGGGAACACCGAGTAGGCGCTCGTCATCTCGATCAGCGTTTCATCGCCGGCACCCAGGGCGATGGGCAGGTAAGGCGGTAGCGGCGCCGTCAAGCCGAAGCGGCGCGCGTAGGCGATGACCTGCTTGGGTCCCAGCGCGTCCATCAGCTTGACGGCCGGCACGTTGCGCGAGTGCTCGAGCGCTCGCCGGACCGTGACCGGACCCCAGAAATCCTTCTCGTAATTCTGCGGCGCGTATGGCGGTTGGCCCGGGCCGCCCGGATAGCTCACCGGGGAGTCCTGCAGCAGCGTGGAGGGGGTATAGCCGCGGTCGATCGCGGCCGTGTAGACGAACGGCTTGAAGGCGGATCCGACCTGCCGCAGCGCCTGCGTCGCGCGGTTGAACTTGCTGCGCTCGAAGCTGTAGCCGCCGACCATCGCCCGGATCTGGCCGGTGCGGTTGTCGATGGCGAGGACGGCCCCCTCCACGGTGGGCGGCTGGTCCAGCGACGCCGTGGCCACTCGCGCGACCTGGTCGAGCGTCAGCAGCTTCGCTTCGACGAGATCGCCGCGCCGGACCAGTTGGGCAGGAGCGGTCTTCCGCGTCCACGCGAACCCTTTCCGATCGACGGTGACGCGATAGGCGCCGGCCCGGAGCTGGATGGTGGTCGCGTCGAGACCCGCGACGATCGCCGGGACGATGTCGTTGACGGCGAGTGGCCGGTCCCAGCGCGCGTGCTTGAACCCCTCGATGGTGTGCTTTTCGTCGATGACGTTCCGGCGCGGCTTGCGGAACCCGTGGATGTGATCGACGCGGCGGAGGCCTTCGTCGAGCGCACGGTTCGCGGCGTCCTGCAGCTTGAGATCGAGCGCGGTCTGGACGGTGAGCCCGTTCTGGTAGAGCGCCTTCGCGCCGTAGCGTCCCTCCAGATCCTTGCGCACCTCCTCGAGGAAATACGGCGCCACGGAATTGACCTCGACGCCGGCGGGGCGGAGCGCAATCGGGCGCGCTGTTGCCTGGTCGGCCGCCTGCTGCGTGATGAAGCCCTTGTCGGCCATCTGCTGGAGCACGTAGGTCTGCCGGCGCTTGGCGCGGTCCATGTTCACGGTCGGCGCGTTGTGCCAGGTCTGGAAGATGCCCGCGATGGTTGCCGCCTCGTCGAGGTTGAGGTCCTTCGCAGGCTTGCCGAAGTAGGTCCGCGACGCGGCCTCGACGCCGTAGGCTCCTTCGCCGAGGTACATCTGGTTTGCGTAGAACTTGAAGATTTCGTTCTTGGTGTAGCGCTTCTCGATCTGGACCGCCACGATCCATTCCTTGACCTTGCGCTCCAGGCTGACGTCGCCGACCCGGAAGCCGACGGCTTCCGGGAACAGGCCGCGCGCGAGCTGCTGCGTGATCGTGCTCGCCCCTTTCGGGCGCGAGTAGTGGCCGGTGATGGCGCCGCGGATGCGGCCCAGCACGCCGCGGGTGGCCGCCAGTGCGATGTGCGGCACACTGAGTCCGAAGTGGGTTTCGAAGTCGGCGTCCTCGGCCGCAATGATGGCCTGGCGCAGCGCCGGCGCGATCGCTTCGTAGGGAATGACGACGCGGCGCTGAGTGGAGAATTCACCGACCACCTCGCCGCGCGACCCGTAGACGCGCGTGATCGTGCTCGGGGCGTAATCGTCGAGGGCGGAAATCTGGGGCAGGTCGCCGGCGAACGCGAACACGATGCCGCTGACCGTCCCGAGCACGGCCGCGAGCACGAAGAGGACCACGATGCCCGCGCTCTTTGCCAGGCGTACGACGTACCTAGCCATTCGTCACAGACGGCACGCTGCCATCATTGAGCGGTTCGTCTGCCGCCTGCACGGTCAGGCTCCGCCGCGTCCGCCGCGGCTGGGGACGGCCTGCACGCCGCCTGTTGGCGCGGCGGGGGCGGGGCGTCCGGCGGGCGCGGCCCGGTCAGCGGCGGGCTGGCGACCTTCGCCGCGGCTCGGGGCCGATGGCGCCGCGCGCTCCTGTGCGGGCGGCCGCGGCGCGGCCGCCGTCCCGCCATAGCCGCCTCGCGGCCGCTCGTAGGACTGGGGCTGCGTGTCCCGCGGCGGCGCGGGCGGGGACACCGGATCCGCCGCGGGCCGCCAGCCGGCGTCGGGCCGGTGCACGCGCGGATCGTAGCCGCGCGGCTCCGCCGGCTGATAGGCCGGCCGATTGACAGGGGCCTCGGCCGCGGGAGGACGTCCGAATCCCGGGTTCGCCCTCTCCGGCCCGTCCGGCATCGGTCGTCGCTCGACCGCGCCGCGCTCCGGCTGAGCGGGAACTGTTTCGGGCCGGGGCGCATACCGCGGCGAGGCATACCCCTCGCGCGCTGGCCTGGCTTGGGTGCCGTCGAACGGCCTGGCCTGAGCGCCGTCGAACGGCCTGGTCCGAGCACCGTCGAAGGGTCTGGCCTGAGCGGGATCCGACGTGCGGCCCGAGGGCGCCGTCGCACGGGGTGTCGGACGCTCGCTTGGCGAGCGGACGATCTCGTCGCCGCGATTCACGTAGCGCGGCACGGCCATGCCTGGCGTCGAGGCGTCTCCTCCGCTGCTCCTTCGGCCTGAAGGCGGCAGGCTCGCCGCATCGCGGGCCACGCCATCGCGGGGCGGAGCGGCCCCAGCTCTCGGCATCGCGCGATCGCGATCGCGGGGCGGAGCCGCGCCGCCTGGCGTGATCCCTCGGTCGCCGCCTGCTCGACCGCCGGGATTAGTCGGAGCATTCCGTGAGCCCGCCCAGCGGATCGGCGCCGCGTTCCTCGGCACCGCGACATCGCGCGAGTAGCCGGGCGCCGACGCCCGGGTCTCGAACCGCGGCTGCCGGGCGCGGCCGTAGCGGTCCCAGTTCACCGCGCGCTGGTGCACGTAGGCGTCGCGTTCACCGAAGTGCGAGTACGACACGGCCGTCCAGGCGCGCCACGGCGAGTAGTAGTTCGGGCCGACGCGGTAGAGGTCGAGCGCGATCACCGGCCGGTTGTCGAAGCCGATCGGACACCAGCTCACGTAGCCCGGCGCCGAGCCCCACGAGACGTAGGCGGGAGCCCAGCGTGAGGACGGCTTCCAGAACCAGGCCCCCGCCGAGAAGCCCCACCGCCCGTAATGATGCGTCGGCCACGCGAAGCGCTCGGCACCAATCCAGGTCCACCCGTAGCGCGGATAGGACGCCCAGCGGCCGTAGTAATACGGCCGCCAGTCCGAGGTGACGCGGGGATACCACGCGTCGCCGTCGGACTCGCTGTGCCGCCAGTCGCCGGCCTGGTCGAGTACGGGCGCGTAGGACTGCATGTCGGCCGGCAGGTACTGCGAGGACACGCCGAGCCGGACGTCACGGCGCGATTCCGACCAGCGATCGAACGCGTCCCAGGTGGCCGAGTTGTAGACGTAGGCGTAGGAGGGGGCGAGGGCGGCGCTCGCGTAGGCGCGCTCCCCGGCGCGCACCGGCGTCGAACCCTCGTCGGTGAAGATCTGCGCGGCGCCGCGGATCACCGCCACTTCGAGCTGGATCTCGTTGGGGCCTCCTGCCCTGAGCGCCGAAGGGGTCAGGAGCGCAATCCGGTACTCACCCGGCTGGGTGATGCGCGCGGAGCCGGATGGCGAGTCGATGCGATAGGTCACGCCCCTCGCGGGCCCCTGAATGTTCAGGCGCAGGCGGCCGTCGGTCAGCCGGACGAGGTCGTCTGACTGCACGTCGATGGTCGAACGCGTATCCAGATGGAGCGTGCTGCCGTCCGCAAATTGGACTTCGACGCGCCCGTCAGCGCCGGTGCGCAGACGATCGCCGCTCAAGAGCGGCATGTTGAGGGGGGCGTGCTCCGCGCGTCCCTCGCGTTCGAGCGACACGGTGCCCTCCACGTGCGCGACGTACGCGGGGGCGACGCCGTCACCCCCGAACGGGATGGCCTCCGCGCCCGGTTCCGGCGTCTGCGCGGGCAACGATGCGGCACACGCGAACGCCGCAAGAACGAAGGTCACGGCCAGACGGGGGAGCATGGGACGACCTCTTACAGCTTCGGCAGGTTGGCAAGGGTCAGTATAACACCACGTTACGGGGATCGCAGAAACTGCGGACGGTGATGCTTGACACAGCGCTGCTCAGATTTTATACTTAGCAGGTTATAAAGCTTACGAAGCGAGGGGCATAGAGTTTATGAGCAAAATTATCGGCATCGACCTGGGCACGACGAACTCCGTGGTGGCGGTGATGGAAGGCGGCGAACCCGTCGTCATTACCAACCCGGAGGGCAGCCGCATCACGCCATCCGTGGTGGGTTTCACCAAGTCGGGCGAGCGGCTCGTCGGGCAGGTGGCCAAGCGTCAGGCCGTCACCAACCCCGAGAACACCGTGTTCTCGATCAAGCGGTTCATGGGCCGGAAGCACGACGAAGTCAACGAAGAGATGAAGATGGTCCCGTACCAGATCGTGCGCGCCTCGAATGGCGACGTCCGCATCAATGCGGGCGCCAAGGAATACTCGCCGCCCGAGGTCTCCGCGATGATCCTGCAGAAGCTCAAACAGGCCGCGGAGGAGTACCTCGGCAGCTCGGTGAGCAAGGCCGTCATCACGGTGCCGGCGTACTTCAATGACGCGCAGCGGCAGGCGACGAAAGACGCCGGCCAGATCGCGGGCCTCGAAGTGATGCGCATCGTCAACGAGCCCACGGCGGCCGCGCTCGCCTACGGCCTGGATAAGAAGAAGGACGAGACCATCGCCGTCTACGACTTCGGCGGCGGCACGTTCGACATCTCGATCCTGGAAGTCGGCGAAGGGGTGGTCGAGGTCAAGGCGACCAACGGCGATACCCACCTCGGCGGCGACAACCTCGATCAGCGCATCATCGAGTGGATCATCGAAGAGTTCAAGAAGGATGAGGGGATCGATCTCGGCAAGGACCGCATGGCGCTGCAGCGCCTGAAGGAAGCGGCCGAGAAGGCCAAGATGGAGCTCTCCACGGTCATGGAGACCGACATCAACCTGCCCTTCATCACGGCTGACGCCACCGGGCCGAAGCACATGGTGAAGAAGCTGACGCGCTCGAAGTTCGAGCAGTTGGTCGAAGAGTTGCTGCAGCGAACGGTCGGGCCGACCAAGCAGGCCTTGTCCGACGCCGGCGTGGACCCGAGCAAGATTGACGAGGTCGTGCTCGTGGGCGGCTCGACCCGCATCCCGCGCGTGCAGACGATCGTCAAGGAACTGTTCGGGAAGGAGCCACACAAGGGGGTCAACCCCGACGAAGTGGTGGCGATTGGCGCGGCGATCCAGGCGGGCGTGCTGGCGGGCGAGGTCAAGGACCTCCTGCTGCTCGACGTGACGCCGCTGTCGCTCGGCATCGAGACCATGGGCGGCGTGCTCACCACGCTGATCCCGCGCAACACGACCATCCCGACCCGAAAGAGCGAGATGTTCTCGACCGCGGCTGACAGCCAGACCAGCGTCGAAGTGCACGTGCTGCAGGGCGAGCGCCCGATGGCGCGCGACAACCGCACGCTCGGCCGGTTCCACCTGGCGGGCCTGCCGCCGGCGCCGCGCGGGGTGCCGCAGATCGAGGTCACCTTCGACATCGACGCCAACGGCATCGTCAACGTGTCCGCCAAGGACATGGCCACGTCGAAGGAGCAGAAGATCCAGATCACCGCGTCGAGCGGCCTCTCGAAGGAAGAGGTCGACAAGATGATGCGGGAGGCGGAATCGCACGCCGAGGACGACCGGAAGCGCAAGGAAGAGATCGAGACGCGCAACCACGCCGACCAGGCGGCCTACGCGGCCGAGAAGATGCTCAAGGACGCCGGCGACAAGGTGTCGGCGGGCGACCGGGCGCCGATCGAGACCGCCATCGAGGACCTGAAGAAGGCCATCGAAAAAGGCGACGTCGCCGAGATGAAGCAGACGATGGACACACTCAACGCGGCGCAGCATAAAGCCGCGGAGGCGATGTACAAGAACGCCAGCGCGGCCGGCGGCGCCGCGGCGGGCGGCGGCCAGCCCGGCGGCGGTGCCTCGAGCGCCTCGGCTCCGGGCGACGCCGGCGGCGCCGCGAACGCGGACGTCATCGATGCGGAAGTGGTCGAGGAAGAGAAGAAGTAGTCAATTCCCAACGCCCGATTCCCAACACCCTCACTGATCTTCTTGGGAGTTGGGCGTTGGGCATTGGGCATTGGGCATTGGACGTTAGGGATATGGACCTGTACTCCCTGCTTGGCCTCGCGCCCGGCGCCTCGCCCGCGGACATCAAGCGGGCGTATCGGCGGCTGGCCCGACGCTATCATCCGGGCATCAATCCCGGGGATCGCGCCGCGGAATCGTTCTACGGCCAGATTTCCGAAGCCTACGAGACCCTGGTCGATCCGGATCGGCGCCGCGCCTACGATTCGGTTGGCACCGCACCGGCGGAAGGCGCGCCGATCACCTTCGAGTTCACCGGGTTTGATTTTTCCTCCGTTGCGCACGGGCCGCAGGCCGCGACGTTCACGGAGCTCTTCGCGGAAGTGATGCATCCGGGGCCGGCAGAGGGCGGGCGTCCCGAGCCGGGCGCCGATATTCACGCCGCCGTGACGATCTCGTTCGAGGACGCGATGCGTGGAGTCGAGCGGCAGGTGGTCGTCACGCGCCAGGATGCCTGCGATGCGTGCCGTGGCCTGGGCGCCGTGCGGACGCCGGAAGGACGCTGCGCGCCGTGCCACGGCAGCGGCAAGGTGCGCTGGGCGCGTGGCCACATGGTGTTCACCAAGGGTTGTGCCGCCTGTGACGGCAGCGGCCGCCAGCGGTCGCAGCGGTGCGGCGCGTGTGGCGGGCACGGGCGGCATGTCCGGACCGACGGCGTGACGGTGGTTCTGCCGGCCGGCGTCGACCAGGGAGCGCGGCTCCGCGTCGCGGACGGTGGGCACGCCGGACGATACGGCGGCCGCCACGGCGACCTCTACGTCACCGTGCAGGTGCACCCGGATCCGGTGTTTCGCCGGCAGGGAGACGATCTCTGCGTGGTGATGTCGATCGGCGTGCACGATGCCGTGCTCGGCGCGCGCGTCGACGTGCCGTCGCTCGAGGGCCCCGTCAAACTGAGGATTCCGCCCGGCACGCAGGCCGGTCAGCGCTTCCGGCTCCGCGATCGGGGGGTGCCGACAGCCAACGGCGGCCGCGGCGACCTGCTGATTGAGATCCGGATTGTGCTGCCCGCCGTCATGGATGAACGCGGCAAAGAGCTGATGCGCGAGTTCGGAAAGCTATATGGCCAAGCGGGGCGGTAAAGCCTATTACATGATCAGCGCGGTGGCGCAGAAGTACACCATCCACCCGCAGACCCTGCGCCTGTACGAACGCGAAGGCCTGCTCAAGCCGTCGCGCACCGAGGGCAACACCCGGCTCTACTCGGAGGAAGACCTCGAACAGCTCGAGACCATCCTGTCGCTCACCCGCGACCTCGGCGTCAACCTCGCCGGCGTGGAGATCATTCTCAACATGCGCCGCAAGATGGAGCAGATGCAGGGCGAGGTGAATCAGTTCATGGCATACGTCAAGCACGAGCTCGCGCGCGGCCTGGGCGACTGGGAGCAGCGCCTGAGCACCGCGCTCGTGAAATCCTCGCCGACCGACATGGTGCGCGCAACGTCGCCGGCGGTCACGGTCGAGGCCACGACAACCGACAGCGACAGCGACACGGCCAAACGGGCCAAGCACAAAGATCACTGAGGCCACAAAGATCACGCAGAAACACAAATGGCTTGGTGATCTTCGTGGTCTTGGTGTGCTTGGTGTGGCAGCCGTCGGCGCCTGCAGTGTTACAATCCCCCCCATCCGATGGCTTGCGAGCGTTGCGACGACACCGGTTGGAAAGCGCTGACGACCGACGGTGTCCGCCGCGTGGTGCGCTGCGATTGCTGGCGCGAGGGCCTGACCCGCCGGCTGTTCGACGATGCGCGCATTCCGCCGCGCTACCGGAACTGCACGTTCGAGAACTTCCAGGTCTATCCCAACGAAAAGCTCATGAACGCCGCGACGAAAGTGCGGAAGTTCTCGGAGCGGTTTCCCGACGTGCAAAAGGGCTTCTGCCTGATTGGCCCGCACGGCGTCGGCAAGACGCACCTCGCCGTCGCGACGCTCCGCGCGGCGCTGGCCCGCGGCAACCAGGGGCTGTTCTATGAAGTGTCCGACCTGCTGCGGGTGATTCGCAACACCTACAACCCGGTGACGAAGACCGCCGAGATGGACGTGCTGCAGCCCCTGCTGAGCGCCCAGATTCTTGTCCTGGACGATGTGGGGAAGGAAAAGACGTCGGAATGGGTCGAAGAGACGATGACCTTCATCGTCAACTCGCGCTACAACCAGCGCCTGGTCACGCTGTTCACGTCCAACTACGAGGATACGCCCGACATCGACGTGCTCGACTCGCTGCGAGTCCGCGTCGGTTCGCGGATGTATTCGCGCATGCACGAGATGTGCGACTTCATCGAGTACGGCGGCGCCGACTACCGCCTGTTGCCGCCCAACCCCGGCGTCGATGATCTGATGGCGCACTGGAAGGTGGCGGGCGAGCAGAAGCGGCATCTGCCCACCCGCGCCAAAAACCAGGTGCGCGCCCAGCTGAAGCCCGGCAGGGAGCTCGGCTGGTCCGGCGGAAAAGCCGGAACGCGCGACTAGCCGGTGCCCGCGTCGCCATTCGACGCCCGGCAGTCCCTGTGGTCTGCAGCCGTTAATCCGCAGTCGCCCATGCTCGGCATTTACGTCCACGTTCCGTTCTGCTCCGCCATCTGCAATTACTGCAATTTCAATCGAGGTCTGTACGACGAAGCGCTGAAAACGCGCTACGTTGCGGCGTTGCGCCATGAGATCGCGCGTGCCTCCGCGGACGGCACGGCGGACACCATCTTTTTCGGGGGCGGCACGCCGTCGCTGCTGACGCCGGAGGAGATCGGCTCGATCGTCGCCACGGCGCGCGCCCGGTTCACGCTGACGGCCGACGCCGAAATCACCCTCGAAACCAATCCCGAAACGGTCGACCGCGACCGGCTGGAGCGCTTCCGCGCGGCCGGTGTCAATCGCATCAGTTTCGGTGTGCAGTCGTTCCACGACGCGGAGCTGAAGCGTCTCGGGCGGATGCATTCCGCCAGCCGGGCTCGTGCCGCCGTGCGCGACGCGCGAGCGGCCGGGTTCGACAACATCAGCCTCGACCTGATGATGTGGCTGCCCGGGCAGAGCGTCGACGGCTGGCTGGCGAATGTGGACGCGCTGATCGAGGCCGGCCCCGACCACGCCTCGCTCTATCTGCTGGAGCTCTATCCCAACGCACCGCTCAAGGAAGAGATGGCGCGCGGCGGCTGGTCGCTGGCGCCGGACGACGACGCGGCTGAGATGTACCTGCAGGCGATGCAGCGCCTGGAGCATGCCGGGCTCGCGCAGTACGAAATTTCGAATGTGGCGCGGCCCGGGATGGCGTCCCGTCACAACCTCAAGTATTGGACCGAC
>JBKJRJ010000531.1:0-2525 GCA_046594705.1 Vicinamibacterales bacterium | reverse complement strand
CGGCGTGATGGCGCAGGAACGTCCCGGCGACGTCGCGGCCCCGGTTGCCTGAACCGATCAGTGCCATGCGGACGCGGTCGTTCGCGCCTTTCGGTCCACTCTGTGCGCCGAGCCGGCCGCCGGCCGCCAGCGCCCCACCGGCCGTCGCTGCGGCCAGATCGAAGAATCTGCGCCGGCTCATGGACGCACGTGATTTGCTCATTGGCTGTTCTCCCCGAAACCCGTGAAGGCCGCATCTTACAGGAGGGAGGGGCCGGTGCGCGGGGCGGAGTCGGCGGAGGGTCACAGGAGGTCAGCCCGCCGTGGCGTGCCGACAACTGTTGGTTGCAAAAAGTCTCACAAATCGCCAGACTGCCCCGCGGCCTCTGGAGGAGGGTGAATGATGCGACTACTGGTACTGTTCGTCGCGCTGGCGATGCTCGCCACACCGGCGCGTGCCGCGGACCGAAACGTCGTGCTCTTCGTCGCGGACGACCACGGCACCGAAGCGCTCGGCGCATACGGCAATCGGCTGGTCAAAACGCCCAGGCTGGACCAGCTCGCGTCGGAGGGCGTTCGCTTCACGCACGCCTTTGCCACGACCGCGAGCTGCAGCGCCAGCCGCTCCGTGCTGCTGACCGGCGTGCACAACCACCGCAACGGGCAGTACGGTCACGAGCATGAGTATCACCACTTCAGCGCGTTCCCGAACGTGCGGAGCCTCCCGGTGCTGCTCACCGAGGCGGGCTACCGGACCGCGCGCGGCGGCAAGTTCCATGTCGCCCCCGAGAGCGTCTTCCACTTCCAGCAGGTCATCACCCTGCCGACGCTCGAGGCCTTCATTAAGGCGGACTCCGCCACACCCTTCTTCGTGTACTACGGCACGCACGAGCCACACCGGCCATTCAATCACGACGCGGAAGACCGCGTCGATCCCCGCAGCGTCACCGTCCCGCCCTGGCTGCCCGACATCCCCGAGGTGCGGGAGGAACTGGCCCTCTACGAGGCGTCGGTGCGAAAAGTGGACAAAGCCTTCGGGACGCTCGTCGACACCCTGAAGCGCACCGGGACCTATGACGACACGCTGATTGTCTACTTGTCAGACAACGGCGCACCGTTCCCAGGCTCGAAGACCAACGTCTACGAGCCCGGCATCCGTCTGCCGCTGATCGTGAAGAAGCCGGGACAGGCACGACGGGGGACCGTCAACGCTGCGATGATCTCGTGGGTCGATATCACACCGACCATCCTCGACTTCGCCGGTGTCCAGATCGCGCCGCGGACGCCCTCCAAGCCTGTTGGACCCGGCCGCTTTACGGACGAGACTCCGGCCATTCAGGGCCGCTCGTTTCTCGGCATCGTTGAGCAGGACCAGCCGGTTGGGTGGGACGAGGTGTTCGCATCGCACACCTTTCACGAGATCACCATGTACTACCCGATGCGGGTCGTCCGCACCCGCACGCACAAGCTCATCTGGAACATCGCCCATCCGCTTCCGTACCCCTTCGCCAGCGACCTCTTCGAATCGAAGAGCTGGCAGGGGGCTCTTGCGCGTAAGCTCACGACCTTCGGCCCGCGTACTATCCAGGCCTACACGCAGCGGCCGGCTTTCGAGCTCTATGACCTTGCGCGCGATCCTCTCGAGTCCGCCAATCTCGCGGCAGACCCGAAACATGCGCAGGTCCTGGCGGACCTGAAAGCCAGGATCAAAGGATTTCAGGAGCGCACCGGCGATCCCTGGATCATCAAATGGCGGTACGAATGAGGTGTTCATGAGCGCGCGATGTGTCGTCGTAACGTTGCTGTGGATTGCGGGTGTCACACCGGCAGTGATCCCGGTGGCGGACGCGCAGACGTCTGAAGCGACCATCAGCGGCGTCGTCACGGACGCCACCCAGGGCGCGTTGCCGGGGGTCACGGTGACCGCCATTCACGGTCAGACGGGCCAGCGCCATAGTGCCACGACCAACGGAGAGGGCTTCTATGCGCTGCGCCCGCTGCCGATCGGGCCTTACGTGATCGAGGCCGAGCTGTCCGGATTCAAGAAATACCGGCGGGAGGGTCTGAGCCTGACGACGGGCGCGACCGTGCCGCTCGATCTCAAGCTCTCGCTCGGCGAGCTTACCGACACCGTCACCGTGCGGGGGGAGGCCCCACTGCTCGGAGCCCGGACGTCCGAAATCAGCCAGCTCATTGAGTCGCGCTCCGTCGAGGGCATGCCGCTCGGCGACCGCCGCTCGATGAACCTGATCAAGATGACCGGTGCGGCGGTGTTCGTGTCCTACGACTCCGGATCGAAACCGAACTTCAGTCTGGCCGGCGGCCGCACGCAGAGCCAGATGTTCTGGATCGACGGGGGAGCGGGCCAGAACATGCGGTTGGGTATCGGCCAAGTGGACGTCGACCCGCCGGTGGACACGGTCCAGGAAGTGAAGATTCTCAGCAACAACTACGCGGCGGAGTATGGCGGCTCGGCCGGCGGCGTCATCATCGCCACGACGAAGTCCGGCACCAACCAGCTGCGCGGCAGCCTCTTCGAGTACTTT
>JBKJRJ010000464.1:0-4480 GCA_046594705.1 Vicinamibacterales bacterium | reverse complement strand
TTCCTCGACCTACCAGTTGACGTCGAGGCCGACGGCCAGCAACGCCGCCGATCTGAAGTACCACTCGCACTACATCGCGAGACGGCTTCCGGCGGAAGTCATCCTCGACGCCATCGGTCAGGTGACCGGCGTGCGGGAGGTGTTTCCCGGATTTCCCGGCCGGCGCGCGCTGCAGTTGCCGGACGCGGCGGTCGACTCGTACTTTCTCAACGCCTTCGGACGGCCGACCCGGGTGACCCCCGCCGATTCGGAACGGCAGCAGGAGCCGAGCATCACGCAGGCGCTTCACGTCATCAACGGCGACACCATCAACCGCAAGCTCACCGCTCCGGGCGGCCTCATCGCGAGTCTGGTGTCGAGCGGCGCGGATCACAGGACGGTGGTGGAGCGCCTGTATCTGTCGGCATTGAGCCGCCAGCCGACCGACGAGGAACTGCGCACGCTCAGCCAGGCGATGGATGAGGCGATGGCGCGCGAGGCCGCGGCACCCGTGACGGCGCGGCGCCGGGTGCTCGAAGATCTCGCGTGGGCGATTCTGACGGGCAAGGAGTTTCTCTTCAACCAGTGATGAGGGGACGGCCTGACACCGTGACGGCGAACTGCCGGCGTGCCGTCGTGATGGCCGCGGCGGCCGGTCTGGCCGGCGCGTTCGCGGTCGCCTGTGCGTCCCGCACGGCGCGCGTCGCCACGACCGGCGCGGCCGGCTACACGGAGGTGCAGGCGATCCTCCGCGACAAGTGCGAGCACTGCCACAACGAGGACAAGGCCAAGGGCGGGTTGCTGATGACCAGCTACGAGGCGATCGTCGCCGGCGGAGAGCACGGCAACGCAATTGTCCCCGGAGCGGGGGCGTCGAGCCGGCTGGTACAAATGATCGAGGGCAGCCTCTCGCCGCGGATGCCCTTCAAGGAGGATCCGCTGTCCCGCGCTGAGGTGGAGCTCATCCGCCGGTGGATCGACCAAGGCGCCTCGCCGGCGGAAACCAAGGACGCGCCCGCGCGGGATCTCCGGGTGCCGGACGTCAAGCCGACGGTGCCGGTGGCGGGCGCCGTCGCCGCGGTCGCGTTCGATCCCGCCACGCGCCGCCTGGCCGTCGGCAGCTACCAGTCAGTGCATCTCATGGCGCTGGCCGATCGCACGTGGACCGCAGCGCTCACGGGCCATGCCGATCTCGTCCGCGCGTTGGCCTTCTCGCCGGATGGCCGCCGCCTGGCCGTCGCCGGCGGTCCGGCAGGCCGCTCCGGTGAGATCAAGATCTGGAACGTCCAGGCGCCGGCTCCGGCGCTCGTCTCCACCATCCAGGGGCACACCGACACGATACTCGCGGTCGCGTTCTCGCCGGACGGGGCGACGATCGCAAGCGCTGGCTACGACAAGCTGATCAAGCTCTGGGATGTGCCGACGGGCAAGCTGGTCAGGACGCTGAAGGAGCACACGGACGCGGTCTACGCGATCGCTTTCATGCCCGGCGGGCGTCAACTGGTGTCCGCGGCGGGCGATCGCACGCTGAAGGTCTGGGACGTCTCCACCGGACGGCGTGTGTTCACGATGAGTGACGCGCTCGACTCGCTCTACGCCATCGCGGTGCACCCCTCTGGATCGCAGATCGCCGCCGCCGGCGCGGACCGCGTCATCCGGACCTGGTCGTGGAACGCCGACGCCTCGTCGCCTGGCGTGAATACCGGTAAACTCCTGGCGTCCACCTTCGCGCACGCCGACGCCGTCCTGCGGCTGGCCTACTCGCCCGATGGCGCAGCGCTGGTCTCCGGCGGCGCCGACCGCGTCATCAAGGTGTGGGATGCCCGGACGCTGCGTGAGATGCGGCGACTCGAAGCGCAGCCGGATTGGATTATGGGGTTGGCGCTCAGCGCGGACGGCCGGTGGCTCGCGGCCGGCCGCTACGACGGCACACTCGGCCTCTACGCGCTCCCCGCGGATGGCCCCGGCGAACAGTTCGTGGTGCCACGCTGACGCGGTGAAGGCGGTTATGGATCCGAAGACGCACGAAATCCGCTGAGCTGAAGGCCGAAAGAAACCAGGAGAAGACTGCCGTGCGATACACACTGACTCCGGTCCTCGGGTTGCTGCTCGCGATTGGCGCCGCCGCGCCGGCTGCCGTCGCCCAGACGGCCCCGCCCACGCTGGAGAAGGTCAGCCCGACCGGCGCGCAGCGCGGCACCCGCGTCACGATAGAGATTCAGGGCACCAATATCGCCGGCGCGACGCGCCTGATCTTCAGCGAGCCCGGGTTCTCCTCGACCATCAGCACGATCGACGAACGACCGATCGAAAAGCCCGAGATGGCGAAAGGCGTGGTTCGCACCGATGCGCCGATCGACGACAAGGCGAAGAAATACGCCGTGACGGCGGTCGTGACGATCGCGGTCGATGTTCCGCACGGGGTGCACGCGTTTCGGCTGCTGACGCCGCTCGGCGTGTCGAACCTGTTGCGGTTTGCCGTCAGTTCGCTGCCCGAGCTCGGGGAACACGAGCCGAACGGACCCGAGGCCCCGCAGAAGGTGACGCTGCCCGCCGCCCTGGTGGGCGCGCTCGGAAAAGCGGGAGACGTTGACGCTTACGAGTTTCAGGTGCGCGGGGGCCAGGAGATGGTCTTTCAGGTGGTCGCGCGCCCGCTGGGCTCGAAACTCGACAGCGTCCTCCGTCTCCTCGACGCGCACGGCAACGTGATCGCGGACAACAACGATCTCGATTTGAGCCGCGACTCGGTGCTGACGTGGCGCGTCGCCGATACCGGGGCGTACGTCCTGAGCATCGAGGACGTCGAGCACGGCGGCGGCAAGAACGGCTATGCCTATCGGATTTACGCGGGCGCGCTGCCCTTTGTCACCTCCACGTTTCCGCTAGGCGTTGCGAGCGGCTCGGTCGGCGCGTTGACGGCGACCGGCGTGAACCTCGGCGGCGCGACCGCACTGAGCGTGCGCGGCGATCCCGCCGCGCTCGTCGGGGCGACGATTCCGGTCACGGTGTCCACGCCATCCGGCCCGGCGCTGAACCGCAAGGCCGTCGCGCTCGGACGCTATCCCGACGTGCTCGAAGCCGAGCCGAACGACGATCCCGGCGTCGCCCAGACACTGGCCATCCCCTCCACGGTCAACGGACGGATCGGGATGCCGGCGCCCACTGCCGGCACGCGTCCCGCCCGCACCGACCAGGACGTCTTCCGCTTCATCGCGCGGCAGGGGCAGTCGTTGGTCTTCGACGTCACGGCACAGCAGCTCGGCTCGCCGCTCGATTCGATCATCGAGGTGCTCACCCCCGACGGCCGCCCCGTGCCCCGCGCCATGATTCGCCCCGTTGCGCAGACCGAAATTGCGCTCAACGATCCCGACTCCGGCCGTCGCAGCATCCGCCTGGCCGCCTGGAACGAGATCGCCATCAACGATTACCTCCTGGTGGGGGACGAGCTCCTGCAGGTCGAGGCCATGCCGACCCATCCCGACGACGACCTCCGGCTGAAGGGCTTTCGCGGCGGGCGCGTGGCGCTGCTCGACACCTCCACGCGGAATCACTCGGTGGGAGAGGCCGTCTACAAGGTCGAGATCCACCCGCCCGGCACGCGGCTCGAGCCCAACGGGATGCCGACGGCGCAGATCGACTACGTCAACGACGACGGCGGGATCCGCTTCGGAGGCAAAGACTCCCGACTGCACTTTCAGGCGCCAGCCGATGGCGAGTATTTCCTGCGCCTCAGGGATGTCCGCGGCCTCGAGGGAGAGCGGTTTGCCTATCGCCTGACCGTCCGCGAACCGGCGCCGGACTTCGACGTCACGTTCGACCCGAAGTCGTTCAACGTGCCGCGGGGCGGTCGCGTGTCCGTCACCGTGACGGCCGATCGCCGCGACGGATTCGACGGCCCGATCGATGTCGAGCTGGGCGGTCTGCCGCCAGGCGTGACGGCCACGCCGGGTCGCATCCCGGCGGGGGCGGACACCACCGTCCTGATGGTCGCCGCGGCGGCAGACGCGACGCTCGACGGCCAGAAGGCGACGGCCCGGTCGATGTATCGCAGCGATTTCGACGTGCCAGGTCTCGCGGCCTTGACGCTCGTGGGGCGCGCCACCATCGACGGCCGTCCGGTCACGCACGAGGCCGACATCATCGATCCGCTCAGCCTGGTCGCCCTCGCGCCCAAACCGGACCTCGTGATCACGACCGGCGCGCGGCAGCTTGACGTGCCGGCCGGGCAGCAGGTGGCGTTGACCGTGACGATCGAGCGGCACAACGGATTCACCGGCCGCGTGCCGGTCTCGGTGATGAACCTGCCGCACGGCGTGCGCGTGGACGACATCGGGCTGAACGGCGTCATGATCACCGAGCAGGAGACGACCCGCACCATTCACCTGGTGGTCGAGCCGTGGGTGCAGCCGCAGAGTCAGCCGCTGCTCATCGTCGGGCGCGTGGAGGTGAACTCGCCGCTCCGGAACGAGTCCGCCGCCCTGCCGGTGCAGCTCGTGATCAA
>JBKJRJ010000203.1:0-3138 GCA_046594705.1 Vicinamibacterales bacterium | reverse complement strand
CTTTCACGTCGGCGATCGGCAGCTCGGAGTGCTGATCGCCGACGTCTCCGGCAAGGGCACCTCGGCGGGCCTCTACATGGCGGAGCTCAAGGGGCTGATGCTCTCGCTCAGCCAAATCTACCAGTCTCCCCGGCAGCTCCTGATGGAGGTCAACCGGATCATCTCGGAGAACCTGGACACCCGCAGCTTCATCACCATGACCTACGGGGTGCTGGACCTCTCCCAGGGGGTGATGACGTATGCCCGCGCCGGCCACACCCCGATGGTCTACCTGCGCGGCGACGTCGCCGGCGCCGAGTCCGAGGTGCTCGCGCCGAGCGGCATCGTCGTCGGGCTGCGCATTCCGGGCGCGACCGAGAAGTTCTCCGAGCTGCTCGAGGAGGATCGCATCGTGCTGCACAAGGGTGACGTCCTGGTGCTCTACACCGACGGCATCACCGAGGCGATGGACGCGGAGAGCGACCTGTTCGGCGACGCCCGTCTCGGCAAGTTGGTCAGCGAGCACGGCCACCTCGACACCCCGGATCTGCGCGAGCGGATCCTCCGTGAGATCGAAGCGTTCGTCGGCGGCGCCGATCAGCACGACGATATGACGATGATCCTGATCAAGATCGAGGAGCCGATCGTGATGGAGCGCAAGGTGGCGGTATGACCAGGAGGCGGGCGCGGCAATGAACGGTGAACTGATCGTCATCTTCCACACGCCGCACGAGATGGAGGCCAACGTCATCCGCGGCCTGCTCGACACCCACGGCATCCACAGTGTTGTCCTCAGCGACAACTCGCGGACGGCGTTTCCGCTGGCGCTGAACGACCAGTCCTGGGAACGACGCGTCGCGGTGAACCCGGACGATGCCGAGGCGGCGTTACGGATCATCGACAGCCACCGCGACGTCGTCGAAGGCGGCCGGGTGGTGCCGTTCGGCTCGGAGCTCGAGCCGCTCGAGCGCCGCATCGGCTACCGCTTCAAGGACCGCGGCATGCTGGAGCACGCGCTGACCCATCGCTCGCGCGTGCACGAGGACGCGAGCGGCGGCGTGTTCGACAACGAGTCGATGGAGTTCCTGGGGGACTCGGTGCTGGGCTTCGTGATTGCCGCGATGCTCTTCCGGGAGTTCCCGCAGCATAACGAGGGGCAGAAGTCGAAGCTGAAGGCCTCGCTGGTGTCGGCCGCCGCGCTGGCGCGTCTCGGCGAACAACTGGGTCTCGGCGAGTTCCTGATCCTGGGCCGCGGCGAAGAGAAAACGGGCGGCCGACGGAAGCACGCGATCATCGCGGATTGTTACGAGGCGCTGATTGCGGCCATCTACCTCGACGGCGGCATCGAGCCGGCCGAGACCTTCATCGCGCAGGAATTCGCGTCGCTGATCCAGGAGGCCAGGCGCACCGGCGCGGCGGCGAGCTTTACCGAGGACTGGAAGTCGGCGCTGCAGGAATTCCTGCAGTCGGAGGGGCGCGGGCTGCCGGTCTACCGCCTCGCCGGCGAGGTCGGCCCCGATCACCGCAAGAGCTTCGTCGTGGAGATCGTCGTGAATGGCGAAACGGTCGCGAGTGCCGAGGGCCGGAGCAAGAAGGAAGCAGCCCAGGCGGCCGCGAAAGCGGCGATGGAGAAGCTGTCGGCCTAGGCTCGAGATGACGGAGTGACAGAGGCGGAGACGACGGAGGCTGCGGAGTCAACGGCACAGGCTTCACCGCGGAGACACGAAGACGCGGAGGCGAACGGGGCTGAGCGTCCGCCGAGGCCGGCCTTTGGCCGGCCGTTGAAGGGTAGGTAAAAGCGGGGCGATGAGCCAACCACGATTCGCCCGGGGAGTGTCCGGATTTTTGTGTGTGGGCCATAGCATGAGGAGTACCGATGCCCCGCACCCGCCAACCGAAAGCGACGGACGTGCCTGACGCCATTCTGAGTCACTTTGCCCCCGATGGGCCGTTGTCGGCCGCCGATGTGGAGGCGGCCATGCGACGGTTCAAGAAGGCCTTGCTGGAGCGCGCCCTCGGTGGCGAGTTGACGCACCATCTCGGGTATCCGCCCGGCGGGACCAAGCCCGAGGCGACGACCAATCACCGCAATGGCACCAGCGGCAAAACGGTGCTGACCGATGACGGGTCGCTGGATCTCGACATCCCGCGGGATCGTGACGGGACCTTCGAGCCCCTGCTGCTGCCCAAGCATGCACGCCGGTTCACCGGCTTCGACGACAAGATTCTGGCGCTGTATGCGCGCGGGCTGACCGTCCGCGAGATTCAGGCGTTTCTGGCCGAGATGTATGCCGTGGAGGTCTCGCCGGATCTGATAAGCACGGTCACCGATGCGGTCCACGCCGAGGTCACCGCCTGGCAGCAGCGGGCCCTCGAGCCGATGTATCCGGTGGTGTTCTTTGATGCCCTGCGGGTCAAGATTCGTGACGAAGGGACCGTCCGCAGCAAGGCCGTCTATCTCGCCTTGGCGGTGTTGCCCGACGGCAGTCGGGACATCCTCGGGATCTGGATCGAGCAGACCGAAGGGGCCAAGTTCTGGCTGAAAGTGTTCGCCGATCTCAAGACGCGGGGGTGCCAGGACATCCTGATCGCGGTGACGGATGGGCTGAAGGGGATGAGCGAGGCGCTGGCGGCCGTCTACCCCGCCACGACGCTCCAGACCTGCATCGTGCATCTCCTTCGTCTGAGCCTGGATTTCGCGACGTGGAAAGTGCGCAAAGCGCTCGCCGCGGCGCTGCGGACGATCTACACCGCCCCGGACGCCGACCGCGCGGCCGCGGCCCTCGACCACTTCGCCGAGGGGCCCTGGGGCCAACGCTACCCCGCCATCGTCGCCAGCTGGCGCCGCGCCTGGACCCACGTCATCCCCTTCTTTGCGTTTCCCCCCGACGTCCGCAAGGTGCTTTACACCACCAACGCCCTCGAGAGCGTGAACGCGCGGCTCCGCAAAATCTTGAAGACGCGGGGGCACTTTCCGACCGACGAGGCCGCCACCAAGCTCCTCTGGCTCGCCCTGCGCAACATCACGGCGACCTGGGGCAAGGAGGCCAATTACTGGCGCGACGCGCGTAATCAATTCGCCATCGTGTATGGTGAACGCTTCACCGCGCCAGGTGCGCAGTGACCACCCGCACCGCACACAGAATTTCTGACACTCCC
>JBKJRJ010000179.1:0-21498 GCA_046594705.1 Vicinamibacterales bacterium | reverse complement strand
CGTGCGGGCGCGCGCCGAGGCGATGTCGAAGTGCGGCGACAGGCCGCGATAGGGATCGATCTCGTGCGACGGGAAGGGGACGACCTGGTTCGCGGCGTCGGCGTCCGAGAGCCCTTCGAGGACGGACAGAAAGAACCGCGCGTCGGAGGTGAGTTGCTCCACGTCGGCGTCGGTCGGCGCGACGAGGACGATCGGGCCGCGGGAGGCGGCGGCGGCCGCGAACAAGGCCTTCGCCGCCGGCGTCAGTCCGCTCACACCTCTCCCAGGCACCCCAAGACCAAGCCGGGTGGCGGCCGTCTTGAGCAGGGCGCGAAGGGTCAGAGAGGTGGAGGTGGACGAGCTCATGCGACGATTCCAGAGAGGCTGGAACCTTCAATTATCGCATGTCTGGCTAGCGGGAAGACCTCACTCTGTCAACTTCGAGCTTGGCGGGGTGACAGTCAACCTTCCTCGGACGACCAGTCCTCGACGCGAAGTCCAGGGACCCGGACCATGTGCCCCATGTTTGCCGTGATCAGCGTAGCGCCGGCGGCCAAGGCGTGGGCGGCAATCGCGGCATCGAAATCTTCGATGCGCTGCCCTCGCGTCTCCAAGGTCGACTTGATCCGGCCGAACGCGTCGCTGACGGCGTCCGACCATTCGGCGCGGGGAATCCCGGCCTTGACTAAATCGAAACGTTCCTGGAGTCGCTTTCGCCGCTTGGATCGCGGCAGTCGCTCGATACCGTAGGCGATCTCCGCGAGCACCGGCTGCGGTACGGTCACATCGGCAGGATTGGTTCGCGCGAGGCGCCCGACAGCGGCGGGGACGCCTTTCATCAGGGCAGAAACCGCGTTCGTGTCGAGGACGCACTTCATAACCGAGGCGGTGCCTTGGACCGCCGGGCTGCGGTGACCGTGTCGAGCAGGGCATCGACGGCCGCGGCGGTGTCGACGTCGACCGCACGCAGCTCGTCCAAGAAGCGTGGCGACCACTCAGCCGCCGCGACCAGTTGGCGCTCCAGCGCTTCGACAATCAGGCGGTTACGACTGATCCGTAACGCGCGCGCCTGGCGATCGACAGCCGCCAGGAGCGGCTTGGGAATGTGCACGGTGGTCGGCATGATCTATTCGCTATTATATTCGAACATTGGACCTGGATCACTTGCCGCCCGGCTAGCGGCCTACGCCCTCCATGCGCCACAACTCAAAGCGCGTCCGGCCGAGGGAAAACACCGCCGTCCGGCCGTCAGGTGAAATGGCGAGCCGGCCGCCAGCACGTAAGTCTCTGGCCTCGAGGACGAGATTGATGTCCATCGGCGGGCCGCCGGTAACCGGCGCGCTATAGAACCGCGCCTTACCGGTGCGTGACTGCACGGAATACAGCACTCCTGTTCCGTCGCGGTTCCATCCTCGGAAGAACACGCTGACCTCCCCGTCGCGGAGCGCGTGGAGTGTCTCTACCCGGCCGTCCGGTTGAAGCAGACGCAGCGTCGATTGCACGGGCGGCCCCGCCGAGCTGACCGCGAACGCCAGACGTCGGCCGTCCGGTGAAAGGCCGAAGCCGGTGACGTATTCCCCAGGCCGTGTCGGAATCACGACCCGCTCGAGGTTCGTTCCCACCGCGCGCGATATGATCCCGGCGCCGGTGCGGGCGTAAAGAATGTTGCGACCGGTCTCATCCCATTGCACCGATGACCCCAGCCTCGACTCATCGTCCAGCTCCTGAATCCTGAGGACCGCCGTGGTCCGGCCGGATCCGACGTCGACCGTGAAGTAGCCCCAATGGTTATCGAGGCCGCGGCCGCGCATGAGGACGCTGGCACCGTCCGGCGACAGATCGATCGGCGCGCCGCCGAACATCGCCAGCGCGGGACGGATGTCCCGCATCGCGCTTGACTTCACGTCCAGGAGGCGCACGAAACCGCCATGGTCGAACAGGTTCATCCCGCGGTTGACGACATAGGCGAGGCCGCCGTCATGCGACCAGACCGGATACCGGTTCGACTCGGATCCCTGCCGTGGTATCACGACCGGCAGACCGGAGCCAATTCCGCGAGCGTCGAGCGGCACTTCGTAGATCTGCTCACGTTGCGTTTGCAGCTCGTAGTAATAATCGCCCGCATCGGTCACGGACGGCCGAGCGGCACCGTCGAGCGGGCGCAAAGGTGTGGCCAGACCACGAGGGTGGCCCGCGTTCACTTCAACCGACCACAAGCGGGGCACTCCGCCTCGATCGCTGGTGAATAAGACGTGCGTTCCATCGGCGTTCCAGACCGGCAGCTCGTCGTTGCTCTCGCCGCCGAGCAGGAGAGCGGGTTGGTGCGGTTCGGCGGTCGAGAGAATGAAGATGTCCCGCTGTGGCGACGGTAGCGCCGGCAGGTCGTAGACGACGTACCGCGCATCGGGTGAGAGGCTGACGCGGCGCGGACGGGCGGCGCGAAAGCTCTGAAGCAACCGTGTCGACGATCCGGCAGCCTCGACGAGCGTTATCTCGACGGCACCATCCTCGCGGTAAATCAACGCGAGGATGGTGTTGCCGTCTTTCGACCATTCGACAGGATCGATGTCAGCCTTCGGCGCCGTTCGCAGGATGGTGACCGGCGGCGACGGCCGCAGCGCCGTCGCCGGCCATCGATCGTCGTTGGTCGCGACACGAAGCTCGGACGACGCGTCCGGCGTGCGCCAGGCGATCGCCACCTGGCTTCCGTCCCATGACGCCACGGCGAACTCGGCGCCGACGCCTGGACGGCCGTCCTGCGTGAGTTGCACCGTCTGACCGCTGGCGACCTGCTGAATCCAGACGTTCTGTTTCGGATCGACATACGCGAAATAGCGGCCGTCGCGGGATGGACCACCGAACGAAAAATACGGCGGGACCGTCACCCGTTGGGCGGCAGCCGCGGGCGGTGTGACCTGTGGACGTGTCCCTAGGAGCCGGCCCGTGCGGAAGAGTACGAAACCTGCCGCGGCAGCCACGAGCAGAATAGCCGCAGTCGCGATCCAGGCCGCAGGCGCGTTGAACGAGCGGCGCCCCGGCTGGGCGGCAGTCTCGAGCGCGTACCCGACCGAGGCTGCCGACTGATAGCGCGGGTCAGGATCGGGATCGGTACAGCGATCGACGATCTCCGTGAGCTTGGCGGGCAGTGCAGGCTGCGCTGTCCGCAGCCGCAGCCGCCGGCCGGCTTGGTGTGACTGCCGGATGTCGGACAGCGATGTCCCCGTGACCGGATGGCCGCCCGTCAGAAGGTAGTGCAGGAGGACGCCGACACTGTAGATGTCACTCTGGATTGTGGCCGGGCGGCCCTCGAGCACCTCGGGCGCGAGAAAGAGCGGGGTGCCCGCGAGCGCGGCGCCGACGCCGTCGCCGTGGTGCCCGGCTCCGAAATCCATCAGCACGACACGCCCGTCGCGCTGGCGCATGACGTTCTGCGGCTTGATATCGCGATGCAGGAGGCCCGCCTCATGGACAGCGTGGAGCGCGCGGCACAGGTCGAGGCCAACGGCGATCGCCTCGGCCAGCGGCAACGGCCCTTCGGCGCGAACCAGTTCGGCCAGCGTCCGGCCGTCGACGAATTCCGTGATCAGCCCGACCCGCCCGTCGAGGCGCTCGGCGCCATGCACGGTCACCACATTGGGGTGACGCACCCGCGCGAGCAATCGTCCCTCGCGGAGAAAGTCTGGATGGTCGTGATCGCCGCGGTCGCGGAAGAGGAGCTTCACCGCGACATCGCGCTGCAGCCGGCTGTCCCAGGCGCGGAACACCTCACCGAAGGCGCCATGGCCGATCCGCTCCTGCAACGTCAACGGGCCCCATCTCACGCCCTGGACTGGCGCCAGCTCGTTCGCCGGTCCGGGAGCGCCTCCGGGTTCCGGCGTCAGGCTCCGATGGAGCGCGGCGAGGTCGGCGAGTACGTGCAGCTGGTCGAGGATGCCCGGGTCGGAATCATGCGATGTGTTCCGCCAGTCGATCGGCGTGCCATCCAGAATCGCGGCGGCGAGCGCCTCGAGCGCCGGAGCAGGGAGATCCCTGTCTTCGTCTGCGCCGGGTGGCTCACTCTGCACGGTTCATCTCCGCAGCCAATCTGATCAGCGCCCGGGTGGCGGTCTTCCGGGCGGCTTCGGCCGAAGGCTTCCCGAGGGCCACCGCCAGCTCGTCGTACGTGCAACCCAGTTCGACCCGCGCGATGATCGCTTCGCGGTCTCCTGGGCGCAGCCGCGCGAGGGCCCGTTCGTAGCGTTCCGTGGCCTGCTGGCCGATCGCCTGCTCGAGCGGGGACGGATCCCCCCCGGGCATCTGCGAGTCGAGCACGCCGGCCTGTCCGCGCCGGTCGAACCGCCGCAGCTCGTCGCGGATACGGTTCATCAACGCCTGCCTGAGATACGCCTGGAGCGCCCCCTCCCCACCCGAGTCGAAGGCCTCGATCCTCTTAAACGTATTGATCAGGGTTTCCTGGACAAGGTCCTGCGTGTCCGAGACGTCCCGCGCCCAGCGCGGCAGCCGCCCGCTGGCCCAGCGCCGCAGCGGAACCAGGTACCGGGCAAACAGTGCGTCCAGGGCCGCCTCGTCACCGGCCCTGACCCGTTCCAGGAGATGGAAGGTGGTGTCGGGCCCGCCAGGAATGGCCGGTTGCCGCCGCTTGCTGGCGTCCGTCGTGTCGTCGGCCATGGGGGGAGGTCGCATTCTAGCAGTCCGTCGGCACACACCACGGCGGGTCTTTGCCGCGATTGTCCGGATCGGGGGGGATCGTCGTTTTACCCCATACACAATCCACAAGGGAGATCCTGTGACACACACGGTCCGAAGACAGATTTCGTACGTCCTGGCGGTTCTCATTGCTGGCGTCGCCGGGCTGACCGCGGGGGCCGGAAAGCCCTCTACACTCACCCCGGTGACGGCGGCCTTCCGCTGCCCGCTCAGTCTCGAATGCGTGGCGGCTGACCGGATTCAGGGGGACACAAGCGGGGCCTACACCGGTGCCACGACGTCCCCGGAACAGGGGCCGTACTTCGACTCGGGGTCGAACCTCTATTTCCCGCTCCAGCCGGGTCTCGGGCGCTTTGTCTCGATCGACTTCTCGGCGCCGCTGGGGACCCCGGCCTGCGCCGCGAATGGGACGTGCCGGAAGAACTTCACGACCGTGTTCACCCACGACAGCCGTCCGGCCTCGATCACGAACCCGCTCGATGCGGCGGGCACGCCGCTGCCGACCGGATTTCTGAGCATCGCCGTTGGCCAGTCCGCTCGTGCCCGCTACAAGCTCAATTTCGCCGACCCGACCGGCCGGGCCCTGCTGTGGACCGTGCGCTTCAACTCCGCCATGTATCCGGGATCGACGCAGCTCACGGTCACACGCACCGCGACGAATACCTGGGTCGTCGAAGCGAGCGCATCGGATGTGGCGGAACTGGTCTCGACGACCACGTCGGGCCGGTCGGTGACGGTGAACGAGGGCTACTACGCGATGCCGTTCAAGATCACGGTCGTCCGCTGAACCTCGTTCGTTCACACCGCATCACGAACATCATGCCCAACACACACGCCCTGCCCATGTCGCTCCGGCGGATCGCTCGAATTGTCATCAGTTGCGCGTCGCTCCTGCTGACCGGACAGCTCGCTTTTGCCCAGACCTGTCAGCCGCCGGGACTGGTCGCGTGGTGGCCGGGAGAGAATAGCGCGGCTGATGCGACTGGCGTTCATAACGGCAATCTGGTCGGCGGGATGACGTTCGCGCCTGGCATCGTCGGCTCGGCGTTCAAGTTCAATGGGACGAACTCCGTCCGGGTGCCTGACGCTCCGGCGCTGAACCCGACGAACGCCATTACAGCCGAAGCGTGGATCAACCCGTCGCCCGGACAGGGTGACTACCCTCCAATCATCAAGAAAGACGGGACCGACCGAGAAGGCTACGCGCTCGAGATGGCCGGGGACCGTGGCGTATGCTTCTACGTATTCATCCACGGACGGGGCTGGGCAGGTGCGTGCGCGGGAGTCACGCCTGGACAATGGAGCCATGTCGCCGGTGTCTACGATGGCCAGCAGGTGGTGCTCTATGTCAACGGGGTGCTTGTCGCGTCCAACGCCATCGCCGGCACGATCGAGCCGCCGGGTGGCCCTCTCGGCATCGGTCTCGATCCCGCTCTGAATCGCCACTACTCTGGACTGATCGACGAACCGGCCGTGTTCGATCGGGCGCTCTCTGCGGATGAGATCCTGGCGATTTTCACCGCGCGCGGCGTGGGCAAATGTGCAGCGTTCGATCCGTCTGCCCCGCCGGTCCTGAAGCTGCCAGCGGATCTGAAGGTATCCAGTGGGCCAGCCGGTCGCCTGGTGTTCTTTGATGCGTATGCCTGGGATCCGACCGACGGACGTCTTCCAGCAACATGCTCCCCTGCTTCCGGCAGTCCGTTTCCTACCGGCATCACACCGGTGTCATGTGCCGCCACCGATTCAAGCGGCCTTTCCGTCAGTGGCGGTTTCATCGTCACGGTGGTGCAAACCACCGTGGATCCCGGCGGCTTAATCGGACAGTGGAAGTTCGACGAGCTCTCCGGCGCCACCGCCCTGGATTCCTCGGGCAACGTCCGCCACGGCGCGATCGCCGGCGCCACCTACACCTCTGACGATGGCGCCGACATTCCGATGAAGGTATCCGCGCTGCGATTCGATGGCACCGGTGCCGTGATTGTCGGCAACGTTCCAGCCCTGACCTTTTTCTCCGCTGACCCATTCACTGTTACGTTCTGGGTCAGAGCGCCCGCGGATTTCGCCGGAGAATACGGCTTTCTGGCCGGCACGACTCCACCGTCCTGCGCGTATTCGGACTATGCGGTCTTCAACGGACCGGACGGGGTGTATCTTCTGGGGGCGGCGGCACATACCAGGAGGCTCGAACCGGGCCGGCTGACGCACGTCGCGGCTGTCTACGACGGCGCCGGATCGGTGCGGATGTACTCCGACGGCATGGTCGATGGCCCTGCTTCCTCCTGGACCGTCGGGTCCACGCCTGGCAGCCAGTTCAGCATCGGGAGGGCGGCCTGTGCCGGCGGCGGCGGCTTCCGGGGGATGCTCGACGACGTCCGGGTTTATAACCGTGCGCTGAGCACGCTGGAGGTCTCGAGCCTGAACGGCTCGCGTAGTCTCGAGGCGGATGCGACCATCGCGCCGTATTCGAAGACGGCCACGTTTCGGGCCGTGCTGTTTTCCCGCGATTTGCGTGTGCCGGGCAGGACCGTGACCTTCATCCGGGCCGGAACGGTTGTCGGCACAGCCGTCACTGATTTCGCCGGTGTTGCGACCCTGGCGAACGTCGCCGTCGCGGGCCTCGACGTGGGTGAATACCCGGCAGCGATTGGGGCATCGGTCGCCGCGGATGCTCAACTACCGGCAAGCTCCTCTGCCGCAATGCTGACGATCCAGCCCGACACACCGGTCATCTCGTGGAGCCTCCCGACACTGCCAATCGGCGCCACGCCCGATCCGTCGCTGCTGAACGCTACTGCGAACGTCGCCGGCAGCTTCACTTGCTCGGCGCCGCTCGCTGGCGCCACGCTAACCATTGGGAGCGATTTCTGCGTGACGTTCACGCCAGCAGACCAGGTCCGGTACACCACGGTCACGAAGTGTGTTCGCGTCGCGAGCATGGGTATCTCGTCGGAAGCCGCACTGGCGGTGGGGGGCGCCTACGGAGCGCGAGTCGTTACCGGCGTGGCGGTTGACTCCGTTCGCAATCTCGTCTACGCGGCTGACAGCGCGGACGGAACCATTGCCGTCATCAATGGCTCCACGAACCAGACCCTGGCCGGCATCGTCTTGCAGTTGGGCTCACTGTCGGGACGGGCTGCTCTTATCGCGGTGGACGCCGCCTTGAACCGGCTGTACGTCACCGATGCCGACAATCCCGTCCTCTGGACGATCGATACCGCCAACCGGACTGTGATCGGGGCGGTCCAGGTTCCTTACAGTGGCGCCTGGACGGCCCTGGATTTCAACCCCACCACCCGCCTGCTCTACCTGGCCATTTCGGACCAGGAACTTGTCGCGGTGATCGATCCGGCCTTAGCCGCCCAGGCGTTGGCCCTCGTTCCTGTCGCGGGACTTGAAGCGCACTCGTCCTTTGCGATCGATCCGGTCACCAACCAGATTTACATCGGCACGGCTGTGACAAACGACCGGGTGTCTGGACAAATAATCCTACCGAGCGGCATCGCCGTCCTTGGGGGAGAACCCGCCGACGCGTCCTCGTTCAATCTGGTGACGCGCCACATTCCACTGTCCGGTGGGGCTTGGTATCCGCCGGCCCTCGCGGTGAACTCGCGGTCGCAGCTCTTATATGCGTCCCCGCGCGTCGAAGCCTTCCCCGGCGATGTGCCGTTGCTTTGGGTGTTCGATGGCAATCCGGCCCGTCCATCCTACGCTCAACTCGCGGACAGCATTGAGTTGCCGCCGAGCACCCCCATCTCGATGATCTCGTCATACTACGGCTACATTCACTACGCCGCGGTGGCCGTCGATCCAGTGTCGAACACGATCTACGTGAAGCTCGGAGCCATCGATGATGGGGGGCTTCTCGTCTCCGAAATCGTGAGCGTCGACGGAGCGACCCGCCTTCCGACGCCGCTGGCTACTTTCCGGAACGAGTATGTCCTGCATGACCTGAACTTTGGCGCGCTGTCGGTCAACCCCACTACCGGCCGGCTGTATGTCAGCGACGGGGAGGAGCCTTCCACCCGTGTCTCGACATTGGTGTTTCGCGTTCCTCGCGAAACTACCGCGGCATTGCCTGCCGCCACAGGATCGAGCACGATCGATACTCCGCAGGCCTCGCTCACGTTTGCTGGCGTCACTGCTGGCGGTACCACCACGATCGAACAGATCGACGCCTCTCAGACGAACCTGCAGTTGCCCGGCCAGTATTCCATCGGCGACGCGCTCGCCTACGAGATCTCTACCACCGCGAGCGTGGTGGCGCCCATCCAACTGTGCTTCAACGTCTCGTCGGTGAACGATGCGGGCACTTTCAACATGCTCGCCGTCCTGCACGGCGAGAACGGTGCGTGGGTCGATCGTACGGCGTCCAGGGACTTCCCGGCTCGAACCATTTGTGCGAGCGTCTCGTCGCTGAGCCCCTTCGCCATTGCCCGGCGCACCGGTCCTGCGCACCAACTCCAGGCGCTCTACGACACGGCGAAGGCTGCCAGCGCCGGCAGTACCGTCCCGGTTCGCGTCAAGCTGGTGGACGCTTCGGGGCGCAACGTTTCAGGCCGTGACACCGCCCTCCGCGCTGTGTCGCTGGTGTCGGCGGCGGGCGCCGCGCTGCCTGTGGAGGACGCCGGGCACGCGAACCGGGGCGGCCTGTTCAGATTCGATCCCGGCCTCGGCGGCTACGTCTTCAACCTGAGCACGCGCGGGCTGGCGCGCGGTTCGTATCGACTGCTCGTCGAGGGGCCGGACGCGCCGCTTCGATACGTCGTTGAAGTCCTGCTTCGCTGAGCGGACGCGGTACGGGCACGCCTGGCGCATCGTCAAGTCGAAGCACCAATCCCGGGCGTTCGACGGCGACGGGGCGCGGATCGCAGGCGGCCGCTGGAACTCTCCAGGGATGCCGATGGTCTACACCGCGCAGAGCGCCGCGCTGGCGGCGCTGGAGATGCTCGTGCATCTCAACAGCGGTCAGTTGCTGTCGGCGTACGTCGTGGTCCCCTGCTCGTTCGGCGCGGGGCTGGTGCTGCGGCTGGATCGTGATCGGCTTCCCGCGAAGTGGCGCGCCCACCCCGCCGTTCCGCAATTGCAGGCCCTTGGCGACGCCTGGCTCAAGAACGGCTTGTCGGCGGTACTCGAGGTCCCCAGCGTCATCATCCAGTCGGAGTCGGACTATCTGTTGAATCCGCGCCATCCGGAGGCCCGGTCGATCGACGTCGGCGCCGCGCAACCGTTCGATTTCGATGCCCGGCTGATCAGGAGCGGCGGACCTTCTCGATGATGGCCGTCGTCGCGTAGCCCTGCTCCACTGGCTCCAGGATGACCTTTCCGCCTCGCGCCTCGACGGTATCCCGGCCGACGATCTGATCCGCTGGCCAGTCTGACCCCTTGACCAGAATGTCAGGCTGCACGCGCCTGATGATGTCGGCGGGAGTCTCGTCATCAAAGATCGAGACGGCGTCGACGCACGCGAGCGCGGCGAGAACCTCGGCGCGTTCGTCCTCCGGGTTGATCGGCCGCTCGGGACCTTTGTTCCGCCGCACCGATGCGTCCGAGTTGAGGCCGACGATCAGCAGGTCCCCGTGGCTGCGGGCAGCCTGCAGGTAGCGGACATGGCCGGGATGGAGCAGGTCGAACACGCCGTTGGTGAAGACGATGCGGCGGCCCGCGGCACGCGCGTCGCGCACGAAGCTTTCGAGCCCGCCCGCGTCCAGCGTGGGCCGCGGATCACACCCGTCGAGCCGCGGACGACGCGAATCACGCGGGTCGGTCATCCCGTCGTCTTCTTGAACTTCACGTCGCCGGTGAACCGCCAGGCGTGACGCGGGCGATAGATGCCGACATCTTTCGCGCGCGACTTGACGCGGAAGGTGTGCAGCAGGCGGTGGTAGTCGTAGGGGTAGCCATCCATCTTGTGAATCGCGACGTCGAGCTTGTAGGTGCCTTCGACCAGATCGAGCGCCTCGATGGAGAACACCGCCTCGGCATCACCAAGCAGACGATCGGGCGTCAGGTCCTCGATGTAGGTGTTGGTGCCGTAACAACAGACCCCTTCGGCGTTGAACAAGCCGAGGCCGACGACGAAATCGTCAATCGCCAGCGGCGCGCGCATCCGGATCTTGACGTCGAGGCGCTCGCCGGAGTGGAACACGTGTCCAGCGACGCCAGCGCCGTCGGTGAGGGTGACGTCGGTGATTTCGACTTCACGCGATCCCCACCGCCCTTCTGCGGCGCGGAACATGTCCGCCGGACCGGTCGCGGTTTCCATCGGCGTGTCGGGCAGCACCGCCGACGCCGCCTCGTCTGGTGAGACGATAGCCTCGGAGGCCGTTCGGCCGGCCCTGGCGTCGGTGGCGGCCAGCTCGGCCTCTTCACGGTGCTCGACGTCGGTGATGTAGGCGCCGACGATCCGCTTGGGATCGCCGGATCCCTTGATGCGGCCGGCGTCCAGCCAGAGCGCTTCGTCGCAGAACCGCTCGACCAGGCCGAGCGAGTGGGTGACCAGCAGGATGGTCTTGCCCCGGCGCTTGAACTCGGCGAACTTGTCGAGGCACTTGTGGGTGAAGCCTTCGTCGCCGACCGCGAGAACTTCGTCCACCAGCAGCACTTCAGGGTCCACGTGGATCGCCACCGCGAACCCGAGCCGCATGTACATGCCGGAGGAGTAGGTCTTGACCGGCGCGTCGATGAAATCCTTCATCTCCGCGAACTCGACGATCTCGTCGAAGCGCTCGGTGACTTCCCGCTTGGTGAGGCCGAGCATGATGCCGTTGATGAAGACGTTCTCGCGGCCGGAGATTTCCGGGTGGAATCCGGCGCCAAGCTCGATCAGCGCGGAGATCCGCCCGTCCACCCGCACCGTACCGCTCGACGGCTTGGTGATGCCGGCCACCAGCTTGAGGAGGGTGCTCTTGCCCGAGCCGTTGCGACCGATGACGCCGAGCGTGCGCCCCTTCGGTACGGTCAGGTTGACGTCGTTCAGCGCCGTGAAGGTCTCGTCCGGCTTCAGGTTCTTGATCAGGCTGCGCGACAGCAGAGCGCTCTTCAGTGTGGCGAACTGCTTGCGCTGGCTATAGCGGCGATACACCTTCGAGACACGTGAGACGTCGATGGCCGCGCGCATCACACTTCCTCCGCGAACGAGTCGCGCAGGCGATCGAACACCCAGTAGGCGGCGAGGAAGAACACCACCGAGCCGGCGCCCAGGGCCGCCAGCCATTTCCAGTGGCCGAACGGACCCTCGAAGAACAGGATCTCCTGGTACGAGATGACGATGTGCGTGAACGGATTGAGGTTCAGGTACTTCTTGAATGCCTGCGCGCTCTCGGGCATGTGCAGGTAGGCGTAGATGATCGGTGTGGCGAAAAACCACATCGTCAGGACGTTGGAGAGGATGTCCTTGATGTCCCGGAAATGGACGGTCAGCGCCGACAGGATCAGCGCGCACGCGAGGGTGAAGATGAACTGCACCAACACGACCAGTGGAAAGCACAGCAGCTCGCCGGGCGTCAGCGGCGCCTGATAGTAGATCAGGAATACGACGAGAATCGGCAGCGCCAGGAAGAAGTGGATCATGTTCGCCGTCACCGTGACGATCGGCAGAATCTCGGCAGGGAACAGGACTTTCTTGATTAGGTTGCCGCCGGAGATCAGCACGCCCGACGCTTCGGTCAACGAGGAGGCGAACCAGGTCCAGGGCAGCAGGCCGCAGAACATGAACAGCGGGTAGTTGTCGATCCCCTTGATCGCCGCGGGCATCACGTACTTGAAGACGAACGTGTAGATCAAAAGGAGCGTCAGCGGGTTGATGAAGGACCAGAAGAACCCGAGGACGGAGCCGCGGTAGCGCGCCTTCAGCTCCCGCGCGACCAGGCTCTGGATGAGCGCCCGGTAGCGCGGCAGCTGCGCGAGGTTATGGAACATGGGTCGGCTGGACTTCGAGTACCAGCACGGTGATGTTGTCGGGCCCGCCCGCTTCGTTGGCCGCGGCGATCAGCCGCTGGCAGATACCGTCGAGCCCGCCCTCGTCATCAGCGAGCATGGCGGCAATCGTCTCGTGCGGCACCACGCCGGAGAGGCCGTCGGAGCACAGCAGGTAGCGCTCGCCCGGCTGCGGGGTGAGCTCCACGGTGTCGACCTCCGGATCCCCGCCGCCCGACAAGGCGCGCGTCACCACGTTCCGCCAGGGATGCTGCCGCGCCGCCGTCGCCGTCATCGTCCCCGCCCGCACCTGTTCCTCGACCCAGGAGTGGTCGTCGGTCACTTGCGCGAGCGTGCCGCTCCTGAGGACATAGACCCGGCTGTCGCCGATATGGCCGATGCACGCCGTGGTGGCGCCTGCGAGCACCGCCGAGGCGGTGGTGGCCATGCCGCGCAGATCAGCGGAATCGGCCATGGCGTTGGCGATCTGGCGGTTGGCCAGGCGAAACGCGGCTTTCAGGCGGTTGCCTTCCACGCTGATCGAGGGCTCGAAGGGAAACGGCCAGGTGCGGTTCTTGTCGGCGCCGGCCGTTTCGGCGATGAACGCCTGGATGGTATCGACGGCGAGGCGTGACGCGACTTCTCCCGCGACGTGCCCGCCCATGCCGTCAGCGACGATGAACAGGCCCAGGTCGGCGCGGGTGCAGTAGCTATCCTCGTTGCTGCTGCGGCGGAGACCGGGGTCCGTGCGAACGGCCCAGGACAGCTGCATCAGGCCTGCGGCGGGGGCATCCGCTGTCGGCCGACGCGGCCGGAAAACTGGCCGCGCGAAGCCACGTGGAGCCTCGCCAGCGATTTCACGAGGGCCGTACGGGCGCGCTCGTAGTCGGCGTCCTTGGCCTGGACGAGACGGGCCTCGGCGCGCCGCTTGGCTTCTTCCGCGCGCGCGATGTCGATGTCTTCAGCGCGCTCCGCCAGCGAGGCGAGGATGGTGACCCGGTCGGGGAGCACTTCACAGAACCCGTTGGCGAGCGACAGGTAGGTTTTCTCCTGCCCCTTGCGGTACCACATCTCGCCGACCGCCAGCGCGGCCAGCATCGGCGTGTGTCCGGGCAGCACCCCGAAGTAGCCCTCGGTGCCGGGGATCTCAACCTCGTCGACCTGCTCCTTCACGAGCATCTTGTCGGGCGTCACGATTTGCAATTCGATCGATGTGGGTAATGCCATTCGTCTGTTCCCGAAGATTACCCCTTGGCCAGCTTCTCGGCCTTCTGCAAGGCCTCCTCGATGGTGCCGACCATGTAGAACGCCTGTTCCGGCACCGAGTCGTGCTTGCCGTCGACGATCTCCTTGAAGCTCTTGACGGTCTCCGCGATGGGGACGTACTTGCCGGGGAGGCCGGTGAACTGCTCCGCCACGAAGAACGGCTGGGACAGGAACTTCTGGATCTTGCGCGCGCGGGAGACCGTGAGCTTGTCCTCTTCCGAGAGCTCGTCGATGCCGAGGATGGCGATGATGTCCTGCAGGTCCTTGTAGCGCTGCAGCACCTGTTTCACCGCGCGCGCGACGTTGTAGTGCTCGTCGCCGATGATGCGCGGATCGAGGATGCGCGAGGTCGACGCCAGCGGGTCAACCGCCGGGTAGATGCCGAGCTCGACGATCGCGCGCGACAGGTTGGTGGTGGCGTCGAGGTGCGCGAACGTCGTCGCCGGCGCCGGGTCGGTGTAGTCGTCGGCCGGGACGTAGATCGCCTGGACCGACGTGATCGACCCGTTCTTGGTCGAGGTGATGCGCTCCTGCAGCTCGCCCATCTCGGTCAGCAGCGTCGGCTGGTAGCCCACCGCGCTCGGCATGCGGCCGAGCAGCGCCGAGACTTCCGAACCCGCCTGCGTGAAGCGGAAGATGTTGTCGATGAAGAGGAGGACGTCCTTCTTCTCGGCGTCGCGGAAGTACTCGGCAACCGTCAGGCCGCTGAGCGCGACCCGCAGACGGGCGCCTGGCGGTTCGGTCATCTGTCCGTAGACCAGGGCGGCCCGAGACTTCTCGAGATCCTGCATGTTGATGACGCCGCTCTCCTGGAACTCGAGCCAGAGGTCGTTGCCTTCGCGCGTGCGCTCGCCGACGCCGGCGAACACCGAGACGCCGCCGTGCTTCATGGCGACGTTGTGGATCAGCTCCTGGATGATGACGGTTTTGCCGACGCCGGCGCCGCCGAACAGCCCGATCTTGCCGCCGCGCAGGTAGGGCTCGAGGAGATCGACGACCTTGATCCCCGTCTCGAACATCTGCAGCTCGGTCGACTGATCCTCGAGCGAGGGGGCTTTGCGGTGGATCGACCAGCGCTCCGTGGCGTTGATCGGGCGATCGGGAAAGTCGACCGGCTCGCCGAGCACGTTCATGACGCGGCCGAGCGTCGCGGTGCCGACCGGCATCGAGATCGGCGCGCCGGTGTCGACCACCTTCATGCCGCGGCGCATGCCGTCGGTCGCCTTCATCGCGACGGTGCGGACGCGATTCTCGCCCAGGTGCTGCTCGACCTCGGCGACGACGTCGATGGCATCGCCCGGATCGCCGGGACTCGACATGATGCGGACCGCGTTGTAGATGGCGGGCAGCTGGCCGCCCGCGAATTCGACGTCGACCACCGGTCCAATAACCTGGACGACCTTGCCGACCTTCTGCTCCGTGATTGTCGCTGATGCCATGTTCGACCTATCTGTCAATTCCCGACTTCACAATTCCCGACTGCACAATTCCCAGGCGCTCGGATTCGAGCCGTCGCGGGAGCTGGGCGTTGACCCGGGCGACTACAATGCGCCGGCCCCCGACACGACCTCGATAATCTCGCGCGTGATCGCGGCCTGGCGGACCTTGTTCATGTACAGCGTCAGCTGGTCGATCATCTCGGCGGCGTTGCGCGACGCCGAATCCATCGCGGTCATCTGCGCGGCGTAGAACGCGGCGTTCGACTCGAGCAGCGCGCGGAACACCTGCACCTCGACGTGCCGCGGGATGAGCGTGGTGAAGAGCTCCTCCGCCGTCGGCTCGTAGAGATAATCGATTTCCGGGGTTCTGCCGGCGTTCTGAAGTCCGCCGCCGCCCGCGGCTTCGCTGCCGGGCTGCGGCGGCACGAGGCTCGGTGCTGCGAAGTCGAGCCTCGCAATCGGCAGCAGGCGCTCGACCACAATCCGCTGTGACATCACGGAGCGGAACTCGTTGTAGACGAGATAGACGCTGTCGACCTGGCCGCTGACGAAGGCCTCGACGCCGGCCAGCGCGATCGCCTGCGCGTGGGAGTACTGCAGCGCCTGGAACAGGTTGACCTGCTCGTAGCGGACATCGAAGCCGCGCCGCGCGAAATAGTCGCGGCCGCGGCGGCCGACCAGCCCCAGCGCTACTTCACGGGCCGGGTTCTCCACGATGAAGTTGCCGGCACCCTTGATGGCGTTGGTGTTGAAGCTGCCGCACAGGCCGCGATCCGCCGTGATCACGAACAGCAGCGCCTTGCCCCCCGCCTGCGGGGCGCGCCGCACGTCGAGCAGCGGGTGCGCGGCCGAGTCGACCCGCGTCGCCAGGCTGTTCAGCACGCGCAGCATCTCGTTGGCGAACGGCCTCGCGTGCTGGATGCGCTCCTGCGCGCGGCGCAGCCTCGACGCGGCGACCATCTTCATCGCCTTCGTAATCTGCTGCGTCGATTTCACCGCCCGAATGCGGCGCCGGATATCTAATAGTGACGGCATCTAGTCAATTCCCGACTACCAGCTTCCACTCACGCCGCTGTCTTGTTCGCGTCGGCGAACGTCTTGCCGAACTCCTCGAGCGCCTGGTTCAGCTCCGGCGTGATGATGTCGTCGAGCGCTTTTTTCTCGGCCAGCTGGGACAGCAGCGAGGCCTTGCGCGTGTCGAGGAACTTGTAGAGTTCAATCTCGTAGGCGCGGACCTGCTCGACGGGAATCGGGTCGAGGTATCCCTTGGTCGCGGCGTAGATGATCACGACCTGCTTTTCCACCTTGAGCGGCTCGTACTGCAGCTGCTTCAAGACCTCGACCAGCCGGCGCCCGCGATTGAGCTGGTTCATGGTGGATTTGTCGAGATCCGAGCCGAATTGCGCGAAGGCCGCGAGCTCGCGGTATTGCGCAAGGTCGAGGCGGAGCGTGCCGGCGACCTGGCGCATCGCCTTGACCTGCGCGGCTCCGCCGACGCGGCTGACCGAGTTGCCGACGTTGATCGCGGGCCGGACGCCCTGGTGGAAGAGGTCCGACTCGAGGAAGATCTGGCCGTCCGTGATCGAAATGACGTTGGTCGGGATGTAGGCCGAGAGGTCGCCGGCCTGCGTCTCGATGATCGGGAGCGCCGTGAGCGAACCGCCGCCGAGCTCCTTCTTGAGCTTGGACGCGCGCTCCAGCAGGCGCGAGTGCAGGTAAAACACGTCGCCGGGGTAGGCCTCGCGCCCCGGCGGGCGGCGCAGCAGCAACGAAATCTCGCGGTAGGCCTGGGCGTGCTTCGACAGGTCGTCGTAAATGATGAGCGCGTGCTGGCCGTTATCGCGGAAGTACTCGCCCATCGTGCAGGCCGAGTACGGGCTGATGTAGAGCAGCGGCGCCGGGTCGGAGGCGCCGGCTGACACGACGATGGTGTATTCCATCGCGCCGGCATCGGCCAGCGTGCGCACCACCTGTGCCACGGTCGACTGCTTCTGCCCGATCGCGTTGTAGATGCAGATGACGTCCTGGCCGCGCTGGTTGATGATCGCGTCGACCGCGACGGCGGTCTTGCCGGTCTGGCGGTCGCCGATGATCAGCTCGCGCTGGCCGCGGCCGATCGGGACCATCGCGTCGATCGCCTTGAGCCCGGTCTGCATCGGCTCCTTGACCGGCGACCGATCCACGACGCCCGGCGCGATGCGCTCGATCGGCATGGTCTGCTTCGACACAATCGGCCCCTTGCCGTCGATCGGCTGGCCGAGCGCATTGACGACGCGGCCGACCAGCTCGGGGCCGACCGGGACCGAAATGATGCGGCCGGTCCGCTTGACCGTGTCGCCTTCCTTGATCGCGGTGTACTCGCCGAGCAGCACCGCGCCGACGCTTTCCTCTTCGAGATTCAACGCGATGCCGTAAATACCGTGTGGAAACTCGAGCATCTCGCCCGCCATCGTGTTCTCGACGCCGTGCACGCGCGCGATGCCGTCGCCGACCGAGACGATGGTGCCGACCTCGGCCACGTCGACGTCCACGGCATAGCTGCCGATCTGGTCGCGGATGATCTTGGAAATCTCTTCAGCTTTGATGTTCATGGGTGGTTACTGGCCCGCCTCGATCAGCGACTGTTTCATCTTCTGCAGCTGGGTGGTGATGCTGCCGTCGTACACCGTACTCCCGAGGCGCGTCACCACGCCGCCGATGATCGCGGGATCGACGCGGGCGGCGAGCATGACCGTGCGGCCGGTCGCCTTCGCCAGTCCTTCCTCGAGCACGCGCAGCATGGCGGGCGCGAGCGGGACCGCGGTCGTCACCTCGCCGCGCACGATCTTCAGGTGGTCCATCACCCGCTCGACGTAGGCGCGGGCGATGCCGGGCAGCAGCGTCAGGCGGTCCTTTTCGGCGAGGATGACGATCAGCTTGGCGAGCGGCGCGCTGACCTCGCCCGCACGCGCCACCAGCGCGGTGGCGAGCGCTTTTTTCTTCGACCCCGGAATCGCGGGGTTCCCGAGCACATGCGCCAGCGCTTCGTTGGCGAACAGCTCCGCGAACGCCTGGACCTCGCCCTGGGCCTTCTCGACGTCGCCGCCTTCCTTGAGGACCACGTCGAACAGGGCGCGAGCGTAGCGGCCGGCGGCCGATCCGGCGGTCACTGGCCGGCCCCCGCGCGGCCGCCGTCGGGAGCTGTCGCGAGCTGCGATGCGTACTGCGTCACCAGCCGCGCCTGATCGTCGGCGGTGATCGACGCGCGGATGCGCTCGGACGCCACCGTGACCGCGAGACCGGCGGCCACCTCGAGCAGTTCGCGTTTCGCGATCCGCAGCCGCATGTCGATGTCGCGCCGGGTTTGTTCGAGGAGGCGCTGGCGCTCGGCCTGCGCGTCCTGCTCGATCCGCGCGCGCTCGGCGACGAGGTCCTCGGCGCCGCGTTCCTTGAGCGCCTGCAGTTCGGCCGGCAGCGCCGCCAGCCTGGCGTCGATGTCGGCAAGCTGCCGCGCCGCCGTTTCGCGCGTCTGCGCGGCCGTCACCAGGTCTTCGCGGATCTTGGCGAGGCGGGAGGCCAGGTACGCCGCGAGCGGCGCGCGCAGAAAATACACCAGCACGCCCACCAGGATGACGAAGTTGGCGGCCTTCCAGATGGTGGGCCACCAGCCCGGATCGTGCGCGGCGCCCGCTTCCGCGTCGTGGGCCGCGGCCGCGTCGTGCTGCGGCGCGGCGTCGTGCTGCGGCGCGGCGGCCGGCGACGCCGGGGCGGCGGCGGGCGCGTGCTCCGCCGGGGCCTGCGCCAGGAGGCGCGTCTGCGCGGCGCCAAACGGCGCAGCGGCGGCCAGAGCCGCGAGCAGCAGCGCGGCGAAGAGGGGGCGGAGGCGCGTCATCAAATCTGTTGGTCCGTGTTGTTCCGTCGTGTCCCGCGGCCTCAGGAGGCTTTCCGGCCGAGGATCCGCTCCGCCGCTTCGGCGCCGAGTGCCTGTGCGTCGGTTTCGAGCGCGCGCCGCGCGGCCACCGTTTCGGCGTCGAGCTGCGTGATCGCCTCGGCCACCTGTGCCTCGGCTTCCGCCCGTGTCTGCGCCACGATCTCGGCCCGGCGGCCGAGCGCGCCGCGGCGCATCTCGTCCATCTCGCGGTAGATCTCGGCGCGGGCCGCGCCGGTCTTGCGCTCGAACTCCGCGGCCGCGGCCTGCGCCTCGGTCGCCGAGCGCCGCGCCAGCTCGCGGGCGGACTCGATCGCCTCCTCGCGCCTGCGGATGACGCCGAGCACCGGCCTCAACAGCAGCCGGTCCACGACGAACGTCAGGACCAGGATAAAGAAAATGACCCAGAGGACGGACAGGTTCGGAAGCATGCCAAACGATGATTTATACCATTCAGCGCAGCGTTACGGCAACACGCCGACTGGGTTGAGTGTGGCCCTCAGCCTGTCGAAGGGCCATCGGGGAGGCGTTTTCCCGGGCGTAGAACGTCCCCACCTGATGAGCTGTCACGCCGGCGCGCGCCCATGCGGCGACCGCCGCCGCGACGCTCTCCGGGGCGATCGCGGCCAGCAGCCCGCCCGAGGTCTGCGGATCATAGAGGAGCTGCACCCGCCGCGGATCCAGCCCCGGGCCGGTGGTCACCCCGCCGCCGAAGTATTCCTGGTTGGTGCGCCCGCCGCCCGGTGTGTTCTGGCCCACGAGGTCGAGCGCGCCGTCGAGCAGGGGGACCGCGTCCACGTCGATCACCACCACGCCCCCGCTGGCCACGGCCATCTCCGTCGCATGCCCGATCAGGCCGAAGCCGGTCACGTCGGTGCAGGCGTGCACGGCGCCCTCCGTCAGCGTCGCGAGCGCCTCCGCGGCGGCGCGGTTCAGGCGGATCATCCAGGCGATCGCCGCCTCCGCCACCGCGTGCGGAGCCCGATCGAACTTGATGGCCGTCGCAATCACGCCCGTGCCGAGCGGCTTGGTCAGGAAGAGCCGGTCCCCCGCCTTCGCACCGGCGTTCGTCCAGACGCGTGACGGGTCGACTTCGCCGGTCACCGCGTAGCCGAACTTGATCTCCTGGTCCTGCACCGTATGGCCGCCGAGGAGCGCTACGCCGGCCTCGCGCAGGCCCTGGAGCCCGCCGGTGAAGATGGCGGTCAGGATGGCCCGGTCCGCGTCTTTCGGGAAGCCGGCAATCGCCAGCGCCGTCAACGGGCGACCTCCCATCGCGTAGACGTCCGACAGCGCGTTGGCCGCCGCGATCCGTCCGTAGGCGACGGGATCGTCGACCACCGGCGTGAAGAAATCCACCGTCTGCACCAGCGCGCGCCGGTCATCGAGCCTGTACACACCCGCATCGTCCGATGTCCTGTAGTCGACCAGGACCCGGTCGTCAGACGTCACGGGCAATGCACCCAGCACGTGGGCGAGCTCGCCAGCGGCGAGTTTGCTCGCTCAACCAGCGCAGGCGGCGTAGTCGGTCAGCCTCTTCATGTTCACAGTTGGGCTTTGGGCGTTGGACTCTGTCACTTCGGAGCTCACCCCTCAGCGTTCAGTCAGCCGTTCGTAAATGCGCTGCAGTTCATCTTCGGACGTGAAGTCGACTTCGATGCGACCGCCCTTGCCCTTGCGGACGATGCGGGCGCGGGTGCCGAGCGCGAGGCGCAGCGTCTCCTCCGCGGCGCGGGTGTGCACGTCCACGGGCGGCTCGGCTCTGGGCTCCGCCGGGTCCGCCGTCTTCTTGACGAGCGCTTCGGTCTCGCGCACCGAGAGGCCGCGCGCCACGACGTCGCGGGCGAGCCGCAACTGGGCGCTTTCGTCGGCGAGCGCCAGCAGCGCGCGGGCGTGCCCCATCGACAGGGTGTTCGAGGCGACGTTGGCGCGAACCTCCGGCGGCAGCCGCAGCAGCCGGACGTAGTTGGCGATCGACGATCGGTCCTTCCCCACCGACTCGGCGATCTGCTCCTGGGTCAGGTGGAATTCGTCCGAGAGGCGGCGGTAGGCGACGGCCTCTTCGATCGGATTGAGGTCCTCGCGCTGGATGTTCTCAATCAGCGCGACGGCGAGGAGCCGATCCTCGGGGATGTCGCGCACGACGACGGGCACCTTGAGCAAGCCGGCGCGCTGCGCGGCGCGCCAGCGGCGCTCCCCCGCGATGATCTCGTAGCCTTTCTCGACTTTTCTGACGACGATCGGCTGGATGATGCCGTTGGCGCGTATCGAGCGCGACAGGTCCTC
>JBKJRJ010000440.1:0-13927 GCA_046594705.1 Vicinamibacterales bacterium | reverse complement strand
TCAGCTGACAGGAACCCTCACGCTCAACGCCCAGGGCAACGCCAACGCGGTTTTCATTTTCAAGATCGGGAGCACGCTGACGACGGCGAGCAGCTCGTCGGTCGTCATGAGTAGCGGGGGGTCCCTGTGCAACGTGTTTTGGCAGGTGGGCACTTCCGCGACGCTCGGGACAGCCACGTCATTTGCAGGAAATATTCTCGCGCAGGCGAGCATCACCCTGACCACTGGTGCAAACGTGACGGGCCGGACCCTGGCGCGAAACGGCGCCGTCACGCTGGATAGCAACACGGTCTCCGCGATCTGCGCCGTTGGGGCGACGCCGGGGGTGTGTCCGGTGATTACGCTCGCCCCGCCGACGTTGCCCCCCGGAACGGTGGGGGCGGCCTACAGCCAGAGGATCACGGGGAGCGGCGGAACGGCGCCCTACACCTTTACCGTCACGAGCGGCGAGCTGCCGCCGGGCCTGACGCTCACGCCGGCAGGCGTGCTGGCGGGGACGCCGACCAGGGGCAACACCTTCAACTTCACGATACGCGGGACAGACGCGAACGGGTGTTTCACGATTCTCGCCTATACGATCATCGTCGGGGCCGCCCCGCCGCAGGCACCGGGATGCCCCGTGATCACGCTCAACCCGACGACGGTGCCCAACGGCACGGTGGGAACGGCCTACACGCAGACGTTCACGGGGAGCGGCGGAACGGGAGCCTACAGCTTCGGCGTGACATCCGGCACGCTGCCAGTGGGCCTGACCCTCACGCCGGCCGGGGTGCTCTCGGGGACGCCCACCATTTCTGGCACCTCCACGTTCACCATACGAGGGACCGACGCAATCGGGTGTTTCGGGGAGCTGTCGTACACGCTGGCAATCCCTACCGCTGTGCCGACCCTGCCTCAGGCCTTCGTCCTGATGCTCGCCTTGGGGCTCACGGCGGTCGGGTACCTCCGGCTGCGGCGGCGGGTTCGAGCGGAATAAATCTCCGCTCTTCTCGAATTGGCCGGGATGTCTAACCGGCCCGATCCTCTCGGGCGGGAGAGGCATTGGCGTGCTTCGTGCGTTCGACTATGTGATCGCGAGCGAACCCGCATCCTGGCGGCTCAAAACAGGACAGCGACTCTTTATCATGCCTATCGCAGCCTGCACCTCTGGAAAAGGACACGAAATGACTCGCAACAGTCTGGGTCTGGTCGCAACCGTCGGCTTCGCCGCGCTTCTTTGCGGGGCCTCTCCGGCATCGGCGCAGACGTCCCCCGATCTGGGAAGAGCCCGCACGTACTCGATCCTGGCTGGGACACAAGTGACCAATACCGGCGCGACCACCATCGTGAGTGGAGATGTGGGTATCAGCCCGGCTGCCGGCGCAGTAGGCGCGAATCATCCTGGGCTCACCGCGGCCATGGTCCTCGGCACGATCCACGACAAAGATGTGCCTGCCGCGGACGCGCAGTTCGATAAGAATGCGGCATACACCCAGCTCGACCTGCTCAACGGTTGCACCGTTACCTATGCGGGAGCCTTCAAAGAACTGGCCGGCAGCTCCCTTGTGCCAGGCGTCTACTGTGCGACCTCGTTTCGTTTGTCCGGTGGAATCCTCACGCTCGCCGGTCTCGCGAGCGATACCTGGGTTTTCAAATCATCGAGCGATCTGCTTATTACTGGCGGCGCCGCCGCCAGAGTTGCCAGCCCATCCTGCAACGTCTGGTGGCGCGTCGTGAGCACCGCGTCATTCGATGCGGGCAGTTCGCTGTTGGGAAATATTCTGGCGGACACGAGCATTACGCTGGCTGCCAACGCAAGCCTGGCCGGAAAAGCGCTTGCGCGAACGGCTGAAGTGACACTGAGCAGCAACGCCATCGCCGCGTGCACCCCCAACCTCGCCCCCGTGGTCCCGCCCACGGTCGCGAAGGCGTTTAGTCCGGGGAGCATCACGCCGGGCGGTGTCTCGAGGCTCACCATTACAGTGAGCAACGCCAACGCGGCTGCCATCGCCCTGACCGCCGCGTTCACCGACACCTTGCCCACCGGCGTCCTGATCGCACCCACGCCCAACCCCACCACCACGTGTGGCGTCGGCGCGGTGACCGCCACGGCCGGCGGCTCCACCGTGACGTTGGCCACGGGGAGCACGATCCCTGCTGCCGGGTCTTGTGTCATCGCGGTCAACGTGACCGCGGCGGCCGTGGGCACGTTTGTCAACACGATTCCCGCGGGCGCCCTGCAGACGAGCAGCGGCAACAACGCCGCTCCGGCCACCGCGACCCTCATCGTTGCCGCGGCGACGTGCCCGGTGGTTACGCTCGCGCCCCCGACGCTGCCTGCCGGAAGGGTGGGGGTGGCCTATAGCCAGCAGATCACGGCGAGCGGCGGAACCGGCACCTCGGTCTTCACGGTGTTGAGCGGCACTCTGCCGGCGGGCCTCACGCTCACGTCGGGTGGCCTGCTCGCGGGGACGCCGACCACGGCAGGCTCCTCCACGGTCACCATCCAGGCGACCGACGGGAATCTGTGTCCCGGCGTGATCACGTACACGCTCGTCATTGCCCCGGCGACGTGCCCGGTGATTACGCTCGCGCCGCCGGCGCTGGCTGCCGGAAGGGTGGGTGTGGCCTACAGCCAGCAGATCACGGCGAGCGGCGGGACCGGCGCCTACACCTTCTCGGTGCTGAGCGGCACCCTTCCGGCCGGGCTGACGCTTACAGCTGGCGGCCTGCTGTCGGGGACGCCGACTACGGCAGCCTCCTCCACGGTCGTGATACAAGCGACCGACGGGAGTGGGTGTCCGGGCGTCATTACGTACACGATCGGCATTGTCGCGGCGACGTGCCCGGTGATTACGCTCGCGCCGCCGACGCTGCCCAACGGCACGGTGGGGGTGGCCTTTAGCCAAACGCTGACCGGGAGCGGCGGGACCGGGCCCTACACCTTTGCCCTGACAGCCGGCGCGCTGCCGTCGGGCGTGACCCTCACGACGGCCGGCCAGCTCGGCCTGCTTTCGGGAACGCCCACCGCTTCCGGCACATCCACGTTCACCATACGAGTGACTGACGCGAACGGGTGTTTCGAGGAGCGTTCGTTCACGATGGTCGTCGCCGCCGGTGTGCCGACTCTGCCTCAGGCCTTCGTGCTCGTGCTCGCCCTTGGGCTCGCCGCGGTCGGATACGTCCGGCTGCGGCGGCGGGCTCGGTCGGAGTAGTCGCCCCGGGGTGCATCGACGCGCACACCTCTTCGCCAGGCCGCGTTCGAGTCTCGTCGATGCCGCCACTCATGAGGCCCGATAAATCGGCACGGCCGATTCGTCGGGCCGTTCTCCTGTCCGCTCTTTCTCTGATTGGCAGGTATGTCGAACCGGCCCGATCCTCATAAGGAGCGCCGGGTCCTTTGTCGCTGCTGTTCAATTCAGCACACGTTGGGTCTTCTGGCTTGCACTACTATGGAGCGGGATGAACGTTCACGAGGCGCCAGTGCTGTTTTCGGTCGACCTCCGCGAATGCGAGGCCCTGGCCACGCTCGAGACGGCGGATATCATCACGGCGTTCGTGGCCGCGCTCGAACACGCCGGTGCGACGGTGGTCCAGACCGTGTCCCACGCGTTTCCCGGGGCGGGGCTGACGAGCGTCCTGATCCTCGCCGAATCCCACGCCGTCATCCACACCTGGCCGGAAACCGGCACCGTCAACATCGATATCTTCTCGTGCTCGACGCGGCTCAAGAGCCTGCAAGCCGTGGACGAACTGAGCCGGTTTCTCGGCTCGCGGCAGGTCGCCGTCCAGGAAATACCGCGTGCCGACGGACATAGCGCAGGCGTACCGCCACTCGCACGCGCGTAACTTCGCGCTGCGCGGCGTCGCCTGGAGTCTAGCGCTCTTCGGCCTCATACGGCTGAGCTGGTTTGAGACGCACGCGGTCCTGCCGCTCACGCAGCTGCAGGGCTGGTTCGCCGCAAGCGGCTTCGGCGCGCCGGCTCTGCCGGTCCAGGTCACGCTCGCGTGCAGCGGAGCGGACGCCCTGGCGCTCTGTGCCGCTGCCATCCTCGCCTATTCCGCCCTCTGGCGGGTCCGGCTCGCCGGCGCCGTCGGCGGGACCGGACTCATTCTCGCGCTCAATACCGTGCGGATCGGGACGCTCGGCCGGGCGGCCGGCTCGCCCGTCTGGTTCGAGGCACTCCACCTCTACGTGTGGCCGGCGCTGATCACGCTCGCGATCGCGGGGTATGTCTTTACGTGGATGCGCTACGCCGACAGCCGGCCCGCGCTGGCGGGCCCGCGGCCGCCAGGGGTGCCGCGTGTGGAACCTGAGTCGGGCTCGCGGCCTGCGCGTGTGAGCAGAACGTTTGTGTGGCTGACCGTCGCGTTCCTCGCGGTGTTCACTGCGGCGTCCCCCCTGTATCTCGAGAGTGCGGGTGTGCTTGCGCTGGCGGCCTTTGTGGCCCGTGCGGCCGCCTTCACGCTCCAGATCGTCGGCATCCACGCCGTGGCCACCGACAACATGCTGTCGACAGCCCGAGGCGCCTTCCTCGTGACTCAGGAGTGCATTTCCACGCCGCTCATCCCGGTCTACCTCGCCGCGGTGTTGGCTCACGCAGGCACCTGGCGGCGGCGCACGCTGGGGCTCCTCGCACTCGTCCCGCTCTTCATCGCGCTCGGGATCGGGCGGCTGCTCGTCGTCGCGCTCCCGGCGGCGCTCGTGGGTTCGCCCCTGTTCCTCATCCACGCGTTCTATCAGCTGGTTCTCGCCGCGGTGCTCGTCTGGCTGGCCGCGATCTGGCGTCACGGCGCCGGCGCGCGGTCCTCGCGCCTTGCGCTCGCCGGCATCACGCTCGGCGGCGTGTTCGTGTACTTGCTCGGACCACTGTCCGCGCGCGCGGTCGCCTGGGCGTTCGCCGCGGGCGCCCCCCTCGAGGATCCGCAGGGGGCTACGGCGTTCCTTCCCGCCTTCCAGATTGGTTTGTATGTCGCGCTCTGCGTGGCCGCGCTCACCGCACTCGCCTGGCGGCGTGTTGTGACCGGCCTCGCGCTGCTGGGACTCTCGCAGGTCGCGGTGTCAGCCGCGCTGCTGTTCGCGGTCCGCCACGGCGGGTTCATCCCGGGCGTGCCCGCCATCCGCGCCTGGGCGGTCGCGTGGCCGGTGCTCCTGGTCCTGGCGATCGTGGCGCATGAGCGGCCGCGTCGCTGAGACGGCGGCCGTCTCGGCGCTGGCCCTGATCCTCACGGCCGCGGTCGCCGCCCCCGTGCTGCGAGCGCCATCGGAACGGATCTTCGGGATGGAGATCGTCGGGCGCCATCACGACCCGTTTACGGTGATGGAGCAGTTCAGCCGCCCCGTGGTCGTCGGTGTCTACTCGCAGCCGCTGACCGACGTCCCCGGCGCGCTGCTCGCGCGGGTCTTGGGCCCCGTGACCGCGTACAACTGGATCGTCCTGCTCACGTTCCCGCTGTCGGCCGTCGCGGCCTTCATGCTCGCGCGCCACCTCGGGATTGCTCCGGCGGCGGCAGCCCTCGCCGGCGTCGCGTTCGCCTTTTCTCCGTTCCACCTCGCGCAGGCCGCGTACCATCCGCACATCGCGCAGACGCAATGGGTCCCGCTGTATCTGTTCGCGTTGTGGCGCTGTCTCGACAGGGTGACGCCAGCTCGGATGGCGCTCCTCGCCGGAGCCGTCTCCGCGGTGACGCTGTCGAACTTCTACGGCGCGCTGATCGCCGCGACCATCACGGCCCCGGCGATGGCCGCCTACTGGCTGTTCCGCGCCCGCCATGAACTCCGTTGGGCGGGACCGCTCGCGATGACGACCGGCACCCTGATCCTGCTTGCGGCGGGCGGACTGGCCTACGTGTGGTTCGTCGCGCCCGGCGTGCTGGTCAACCGGGCCGCCTTCGCGTTTCCGCTCGACGACCTGTTCCGCTATAGCGCCAATTGGTGGAGCTACCTGGTTCCACCCGTCGCGCATCCACTTGTGGGCGCTGCGGCGGAGCGGGTCTGGCGTGGCGCGGGCGTGCGCGAGGGGCTGCTGGAACAACAGGTGAGCCTCGGCTGGGGCGTGATGGCGCTTGGTCTGGTGGCGGCGTTCGCATGGACGGGGCGCGACCGGCGCGCCGCGCTCCTCGCGCCAGTTCCGATCCTGGCGTCGGTCGCGGTCGTCGCGTTCATGTGCTCACTTTCCCCGTTGTACACCATCGGCGGGCTCCATGTCGTCCGGCCGTCCGGCCTTCTGCACGCAGTGGCGCCGATGTTCCGGTCCTACGCGCGCTTCGGGGTGGTCGTGCAGTTGATGGCGGTGCTGCTCGCCGCGATTGGCGCCGAACGTCTGTGGCGGAGCGGACGGCGGGCGCCGCGGATCGCCTGCCTGGCGCTGGTCGCACTTGCGGCCGCTGAATACACCGTCTGGCCCCCCCTGTTGTGGCGCGACGCGCTGCCGACGTCCGCCCACCGGTGGGTGGTGCGGCAGCCCGGTCACCTGCGTGTCCTCGACTGTGCTCCGCTGACCTCCGAGTCGGGCTCGGTGCCGTGGTTGAGCGGCAACCGGATCTCGTTCCACAGTCCGGCGTTCCCAGACTGCCGCGAGCCCAACCTCGCCGGCAAGCTGTCGGCAGCCGGCTTCACCCACATCCTCGTGCGCCGGCACTCAAACGACGGCCGATGGTTTGCGACCCGGCCCCTGCCCGCCGGACTGCAGGTGGCGGCGAGCTTTCGCGACAGCCAGGCACTCGCGGTGACGGCACCCGCGCCCCCGGTCTACACGGCGGGGATGACGGCCTTCGCCCCGCGCGAACACGACACGATCTGGACGTGGAGATGGATGGGGCGTGACGCTTCATGGACCGTCGTGAACGCGCAGGACCGCGCCCTGTGGGCGGTGCTCGATGTCGAGTTGATGGCCTTCCAGGATCGCCGTGACCTGACGCTCCTGCTCGACGGCCGGCCGGTGCAGACGCTCAGGGTCGATGCCGAGCGGCACGTGCATCGGATCGGACCGCTCAGGCTCGCCCCGGGGGAGCACACCCTGGTGTTTCGTCCGACCGACCCCGGCGCCATCGGCTTTGGCCTGGTGGACGACGGCGAGCCGCGCGCGCTGTCGTTCGCGATCGGGACATGGCGGTGGGCTGTGGATGAAGCGCGTCGGTGACCGTCCGCGCGCGCCGGTTACCCGCGCTTGCGCGAGCCGGCGATCAGCAAGCCGGCGCCCGCGACGACCGCGACGATCCCGACGATCGGGGGAATCGGCACTGTCTTCTGGCGTTCGGCCGTGGCGGTGATCGGCCCGATGTCGAGCACGGTCTCGCGGCTCTTGTAGGTGAAGCCCTGGTAGGCGAGCGCCGCCAGCCCGAGTGCGATCAGAACGAGGCCCACGATGGAGAGAGGTTTCATCAGAAAATCAGCCTCGCGGCCTCGAGCACTAGCCGCACAAAGAGGGCCACGGGCGCGCCCACCAGCAGAATGGCGAAGGGAATCAGGACGGCGACGAACAGCGCCAGCAGCAGATCGCGAACCACGCTGATGGGGCGAGCGCTTTCAGTGATCATGCGTAGACCGGCGTCGACGGCCCGGTCCAGGTCCGGAGCTCATGCAGGACGGCCGGCACCGCGGCCCCGTCCGTGAGCGATGCATTCATTTAAATAGGCCTCGTCCCACTGATTTTGCGCCCAAATCCAGAGGTCGTCTGTTCTCTTTTGCACAGCGGATGGAATCGGGCCCGAAACGTGCGATATTGTCATCTCAGCGGGGTGGACACCCGCGCGCGAGGCTAAATGGCGAAGGCGAGACTACAAAAGTACCGGCTCCACGGCGACGAGTTCTTCGAAGTGGCCAAAGTCGCCAGAGAGAGCCTCGCGTTCGCGCCGGCGACGACCATCTTCTCGCAGGGCGACCCCGCCGACACCGTGATGTATATCCGCGCCGGCCGGGTCAAGTTGTCGGTGGTGTCCAAAACCGGTAAGGAAGCCGTGGTCGGCATGCTCGACGAGGGGGACTTCTTCGGCGAGGGATGCCTGGCGGGCCAGAGCAGGCGGATGGCGACGGCCACCGCGATGTCGCCCGCTACGGTCATCGGGGTGAACAAAGACGAAATGTCGGCCCGACTGCACGATCACCCGACATTCTCCGATCGCTTCCTGTCCCACATGCTGACGCGCAACATCCGTATCGAAGAGGACCTCATCGACCAGCTGTTCAATTCGAGCGAGAAGCGGTTGGCGCGAGCGCTGCTTCTCCTCGCGCGCTACGGCCAGCACGACCGCCCGTATTACGTCATGCCGAACCTGTCGCAGGAATTGCTGGCGGAGATGGTCGGGACGACGCGGTCGCGGGTGAACTTCTTCATGAACAAGTTCCGGAAGCTCGGCTTCATCGAGTACAACGGCCACCTCCGCATCAACACGTCCTTGCTCACCGTCGTGCTGCACGACTGACACAACGGCGCTTCGCCACAGTCCGGCTTGAGGGGGCGTCGGGCTGTCCGAAACAGCACCCCTCCGGCGCGCGCGGCGCTGTGGTAGACTGACAGTCTCCCCTGAGCCTCCCGGCACGCATCAGCCGCCAGCCTCAACCCCGTCCCAGGTGCGGTTTCTTATCGAAAGTTTTCAATGATGGATCTCTCTACATTTGCCGCCCTCGCGGCCTGCATCATCGGCGGCGCCGGCGTCTCGTACATCACCTGGCGCAACGCGCAGGCGACCCGCAGCATCGCGCACGTCCTGCACGCCACCGAAACCGCGCCGCCGCAATAGGCCGCGGTCACGCCCCGATCTGCGCGCCCGTGTCGCGTACGGTCCCCCGTGTCCCTTGCCGATTTGCCCTCCGCGCGAGGGGCATTTCCGCATAGGCTGCTGCCCATGATCGACGTGCATCCCGTGGTCCTCGAAAGGGACGGTATCCGTCTGGAGCCGCTGGCGGACGACCACCACGACGGCCTCGTCACGGCGGCGGGCGACGGCCGCCTGTGGGAATTCTGGTTTACGTCCGTGCCGCCACCCGACGGCGTGCGCGCCTACCTCGCCGACGCCTTCACGGGACAGCTCGAGGGTCACATGCTTCCCTGGGCGGTGCGCGATCTCTCCAGCGGCGCGCTCGTCGGGTCCACCCGTTATCACGACATCGTCCCCACGCTCGATCGTGTGGAGATCGGCTACACCTGGTACGGCCAGAGCCGGCAGCGTTCGCACGTCAACACGACGTGCAAGCTGCTGCTCCTGGCGCACGCCTTCGACACCCTCGGCTGCCGGATCGTCGGCCTCCGCACCGACAATTTCAATTTCCGCTCCCAGCGGGCCATCGAAGGGCTCGGCGCGAAGAAAGACGGTGTCATCCGCCATCACGCCCTCCGCCGTGATGGCAGCGTCCGCGACACCGTGATGTACAGCATCCTCGCCGCCGAGTGGCCTGACGTGCGCCGGCACCTCGAGCTCCGTCTGGCTCGCCACACACCAAGCGCGTAACGATTCTCAGAGGGACCCGGGCGAGGGACCCGGGACGAAGGATGCGGGACGAGGGATGCGGGACGAGGGACAAAGGACGAGGGACCCGGGACGAAGGACGAGGGACCCGGGACGAAGGACGAGGGACAAAGGGACCCGGGACCGAATGGTCGGGGCGGAGGGATTCGAACCCCCGACCCTCTGGTCCCAAACCAGATGCGCTACCAGGCTGCGCTACGCCCCGACTGCCTGTGATTATCCCACAGCGCCCGTGCCACGGCGGTTGACATTCGGGTCGGGTCGGGTCGGGGCGGGCGCCGTCGGTCCTGGCGGACCCAGGCACCGACCGGCTCCGCGTGTGGCGGCGGCCGCACCTACTGGGCCGTGGGCTGTCGGCCGTCGCCTGGCTAGAAGGTGAACCCGGTTCCGAAGTGGACCCGTGTGCTCCTGCCGTCGATCGAGCGCGACACGTCGAGGTTGAGCTGCAGGACGGCGGCGATGAGGAAGAGACCCGCGCCGGCGCTGTTGTGGCGCGGCTGACTTGAGAGGCGTTCACCGTGGGCGGCGGTGGCGCCGCCGTCCATGAACACGGTGAAGCCGACGCGCCCCACGCTGAGGGGAGACGAGAACGGCACGCGCAATTCCGCCGACCACAACACGCGCTGATCGCCGGCGTAGGCGCCTGAGCGCACGCCGCGCAGGCTCGATCCGCCGAGCAGCCACTGTTCGTATTGCGGCAGGGGGCCGGACGCGTTGTCGTATTCGGCCCGCAGCGCGAGGACGTTCTGGCGGAACAGCCGCTTGAATCCACGCGCCTCGACGCGATACCGATCAACCGGGGCCGCGCCGAACGTCGTCTGGCCGATCGGATGGAGGCGGCTCCAGCCGGCGGTCGCGAGCACTGCGTCCGACGGGAACGAGGGGTCCTGACGGGTGTCGAGCGTGACGTCGGCCCCGGTGGTCCAGTAGTGCTCGCGCACCGGCGTAAACGTCACGCGCGTGCGGCCGACCTCGCCGCCCAGGGTCACCAGGTCGAACAGCCGGCGCTCCGCTCGCGCGTTGACCCTGGTGCGCCGATCGTCGATGCCGAAATGCGGATTCTCGCGCTGGGTGATGCCGAGGCTGCCGGTGAGCCGTGTCAGCGGCCCGCTCTTGAAGGTGCGGTCGGCCTCGACGGCCGCGCGCCTGGTCCCGCCCCACGACAGCGGCAACGACACCCGTGTGCCTTTGCCGAGCGCATCGACCACCGCGGTCTGCCCGCCATAGGTCAACCCATACCCGTCGTCGTAGTGCAGGATGGGAAAGAACATCAGCCGGTTGCGGAGGCGCCGGATCACGCTCGGCGGCTCGCCGGTGGCCGAGAGGCCGGCGCGCTCGTGGACGATCAGCACCAGCGCGACGTCGTCCATCGCGAGCGTGCGGTAGCGCTTGCGGACCTGCACCTCGTCGAACCGGCCGCTGTCGCGCAGCCGTTGTTCGATCGCCTCCGTGCCGGCCGGATCCAATGGCGCTCCGAGCGAGATGCCGGCCAGCGCCAGCACCGCGGCGTCGCTCAACGTCGCGTTGCCATGCACGCGGACCTCGGCGACGGTCTCCCGGGCCTGCGGCGTCGCCGTGATCATCGCGAGCAGCAGCGCGGCGATCATTTGGGCACCGTGATCTTCGAGGACACGTCGGCCTTGCGGTAGTTCGAGAACTCGCGGCTGTAGGAGAACTCCATTGGCCCGAGCGCCAGCGACACGCCGGCGTGAATGTTGAGATTGCGCGGCAGCCAGACGCCGGGGAAGGGCTGGCCCATCAGCATCGAGGCGCGGATATCGTCGACCTTCACCAGCCAGCCGGCCGGAAGAAAATCCAGCCACACGTTGTCGAAGGTGTATTTCACGATCTGATGCGTGGCAGGGTCGACCCAGAGCGTGACCTGCGAGGTCTTGTCCATCTTGCGCTCGATCTCGTCTTCGGCGCGCTGCTGTTTCGCGGACGGGTTCCGGGTCGGTGGGCTGGTTTTCTTCGGCGCCTTGCCGGCCTTGACCTGCTCGGCCTCCCTGTCGTCGCGCCGGGCCTTGGCCGCGACCTGCTCTTCCGACTGATCGCGCCCCTGGTCATCGAACATCCTGGTGGGGAGGTAATCGATCTTCAGGACCTCCTGACCTTCGAGTACTTCCTTGCCGGCCAGGTAGTAGTTGCCGGGCTCGAACTTGAAGTCCAGGAAGTAGGACTCGGAAATGAAGCGCGGTTCGTTGATCGAGGGGGCGCTCAGGGCCGGTCCCTTGCCCGCCTGTTCTCGTTTCCCCTCCCGCTCGGTCCGGAACTTGCGCCGCCCCTCTTCACTCTTGACCCAGCGCGCCTCGTACGCGCGCCGCTCAGCCTCGCTGACCGGGGCGCCATTCACCTTGAGGGGACTGCGGACATGGAAGCCGTCGCGCACGTACCACGTGAACTCGAACCGCATCCGGGCGAACGGGACGCGGCCTGGTCCGAGCACTTGCAGCAGCTCGACTTCGTCGAGCACGTAGTCGGTGAGCGTTTTGCGATCGCCATCCCTGCGCAGGAGTGCCTGGGCCATGAACCGGTCGAGGTCGGTAGGGGACGGCGGCGCCGCGATCGACGCCGGGACTTGGGCTTCCAGCGCTGGCGGACACACCGCGACCGCGGCAAGAGCGAGCAGCAGGATGACACGGCGCACGGGGGCCTCCGAGGGCGGGCTGGCTGGCATGGTCTTCAGACGAAGCTGAACCGGGGATAGTTCCGGCCGCGAGCGATGCGAACCAAGGTACACCCGTGGCAATCCATGGGTCATGAGCTCCCCTACCGCTACGGCCATCGGTGTGGGCCGACAGCGGCGGGAAGTACGGCGATCGCATGATCGGCGGGCTGCTGCGCACCGCGATCGGCCGGGATGGCTACTGGCAGTTCAGCCTGCGGCCGGGGTTCTCGAGAAGGCAGCAGGCAGAAGGCCGCGCCTGTCGCGGTGCATTGACAGCGACGCGTCTGCGGCTTACCGTGCCGTCATGTCGCAGAAGAATCCGTACGCCGACGATCTCGGCCCGCTCGATGCGTTACAGGCGCTGGCCGACACCCCGCAGAAGATTCAGGCGGTGGTGGGTAAGTGGCCCGCCAGGCGCTGGGAGAAGAGTTACGCGCCGGGCAAGTGGAGTGCGCGCCGGATCCTGATCCACATGGCGCAGACGGAGCTCGCGCTGACCACTCGCGTCCGGTTCGGCGCCACGCAGGACGGCTACGTGGCGCAGTCGTTCGACCAGGATCAATGGTTGCCGCTCGACGATCACGCCGACGGCCCGACCGCGCTTGGCGCCTACCTCGCGCTCCGCAAGATGAACGTCCTGATGTTCAAGGGCATGACGCCCAAGCAACGCACGCGCGTGTTCACGCATCCCGAGTTGGGCGCCCTGACGGCCGGCTGGGTCACCGCGCAGCTCGCCGGACACGACATTCACCATCTCAAGCAGTTGCGGCAGATCAAGTAGCCGGCCCCAGCTGTGGCTGGTCGCCGCCGCGGCGGAAAGTTGTATGGCAACCCCGCCAAGTGAGCCGGTGGCGCGATTCTGGCAACCGCCACCGGCATGTTCGTCTTCTTCTCCAACCGGCTTGGCTGCGGCGGCTCGATAGTGGTGTCTATCGCCGGCACCGTGCTGCTCATCCTTCTCATCCGCAGCTGCTCGGGCGGTAGTAGTTGGTAGCGGCCGAATCAGAGCAGGTTGGAAGCCCACTCCCGAAGCTGCCGAAAGGCGTGGCCCCGGTGACTTACGGCTGCTTTCTTGACACCTGCCACCTCGGCCAGGGTGGACCCGTAAGGCGGATAGAAAAAGATGGGGTCGTAGCCGAACCCGTCGGCGCCTCTCGGTTCCGGAGCGATCCTGCCTTCGATGCTCCCGGTGGCCTCGAACAGGATGCGGCCCCGGTCCGCGAGCGCAATGTGCGCGACGAACCGCGCCGCGCTCGTCGTCAGGCCGCGGGCCGCGAGTTCACGATAGATGGCGGCGAACTTCGTCGGATAGTCTGCCCCGTGCCAGCGAGCGGAGTGTACCCCCGGAGCATTGCCGAGCGCCTCGATCTCAATGCCGGAGTCGTCGGCGACCGCCGGCAGGCCGGTTGCCTCGGCATAGTAGAGCGCCTTGAGCCGCGCGTTGTCCGCGAACGTCGTACCGGTTTCCTCGGGCTCGACGACGCCCGGGAACTGCTCGAGCGTCACCATCTCGATCGGCAGCCCGACGAGGATGCCGCGGATTTCGCGGATCTTGCCGGGGTTGGTGGTGGCCAGGAGGAGCGTGTGCATGGGCACGGGCCGACGGCCCGTCACTTCTTCAGGAAGTCCCCGACGATCGCTCGCTGCATCTCGATCAGCTGCTTGATGCCGCCATCCGCGAGTTCCATCAGGGCGTCGAGCGCGCGGCGGTCGAAGGGCTGGCCCTCGGCCGTGCCCTGCAGCTCGATGAAGCGGCCGTCGCCGGTCTTGACGAAGTTCATGTCGACCTCGGCCTTGGAGTCTTCCTCGTAG
>JBKJRJ010000059.1:0-2652 GCA_046594705.1 Vicinamibacterales bacterium | reverse complement strand
CGATCACATCGCGGCCTGCGACGTCACGCTCAACCTGCGCTGGCCGACGGCGCGCGAAACCTCGGGACCCTGGCTGCAGGCGCTCGCCGCCGGCCGCCCGACGATCATCACCGACCTCGTCCACCAGGCAGATGTGCCGTCGCTGGATCCGCGGACGTGGACGGAGAACGGGCTTTCGGCTGTGGGCGCCGAAAGCCCAAAGCCTATCTGCGTCGCCCTCGACATCCTGGACGAGGATCACTCGCTGCGGCTGGCGATGCGCCGCCTGGCGGCCGACGCGGCGCTGCGCGAGCAGCTCGGCGCCGCTGCGCGCAAGTGGTGGGCGCGCGAGCACTCGCTCGGCGCCATGGTCGAGGACTACGAGCGCGTGATGCGCGACGCCGCGGCGCGGCCGGATCCAGACGTGGACCTGCCGGCCCATATGCGTAACCCGGGCGACCGCAAGATTCGCGTGCTGCTCGAGTCATTCGGGCTACCCGATCCGCTCGGGACCGCCGGCGCCGGTCGCAGGTAGCAGGCGGCAAGCGGCAGGCCGAAGGGCGTCCGATTCGAGATACTCGCCTGCCAGCGCTACAATCGAGGCCGGTGCAGATCACGCTGAACGGCGACCCGTTCGCCATCGATCCCCCGCTGACCATCGCCGGCCTGCTGGCTCAGCTGGGCATCGATCCACGCGGCGTCGCCGTGGAACGCAACTTCGTCGTCGTCAAACGGGATCACTACGAAACCACCACGATCGCCGAATCCGACCAGATGGAAATCGTCAACTTCGTTGGCGGCGGATAGCGCGACGCCTTCTGCCCTCTGCCTTCCCGCGGATCGGGTAATCTGATCATCGAGATGGATCCATTCGTCATTGCGGGCCGCGAGTTCGCCTCGCGCCTCATCATCGGCAGCGGCAAGTATCCGACCCACCAGATCATGCGGGCCGCGCACGCGGCGTCGGGGGCCGACATGGTGACGGTCGCGGTGCGGCGCGTGAACATCAGCGATCGCAGCAAGGAGTCGCTGCTCGACTACATCGACCCGACGAACATGTTCGTGCTGCCCAACACCGCGGCGTGTTTCACGGCGGACGATGCGATCAGGACGGCGCGGCTGGGGCGCGAGGTCGGGCTGTCGCACTGGGTCAAGCTCGAGGTGATCGGCGACGAGAAGACGTTGTTCCCCGACAACGAGGCGCTGCTCGAAGCGACGCGCGTCCTGGTCAAGGAAGGGTTCGTCGTGCTGCCCTACACCAACGACGACCCCGTGATGTGCCGCAAGCTTGAAGACGCCGGCGCCGCGGCGGTAATGCCGCTCGGTGCGCCGATCGGATCCGGGCTCGGGATCCAGAACCCGAACAACATCCGCATCATCAAGGAACAGTCGAAGGTGCCGGTAATCGTCGACGCGGGAGTCGGTACCGCGTCCGACGCCGCCTTTGCCATGGAGCTCGGCGCCGACGGGGTGCTGATGAACAGCGCGATCGCGCTGGCGCAGGATCCGGTCCTGATGGCGCGGGCCATGAGGCTCGGCGTCGAGGCCGGCCGCCTCGCGTTCCGCGCCGGCCGCATCCCGCGCAAGTCCTACGCCTCGGCCAGCAGCCCGTTCGAGGGCGTGATCGGGCCACGGTCGTAGGTTCGTTGTATTTCCCTTCCGTGTGCTCCGCGTAGTCCGCGTAGTCCGCGGCCCCTTTTTCCCCGGGCTCTTATAAACTACCGGCGTCATGCCCCCCGAGCACGAGTCCCTCGACGCGACGCTGCAACGACTGCGGCAGGAACGCGAGACAGGCGATCGCCTCTACAACGAGGCCTTCACCGCGCTCGACCTGGCGCTGATGCGGGCGCCGGAGTTTCCGCACCCGCCGCCGCCCTACGACGAGCATCAGATCACCCCGCTCAACGCCGCGTGGGATATCGGCGCCGCCGCGCCCGCCGTCGCCGGTGCTTCGGCGGGCAAGCCTCCGAGCGGGCTCAAGGGACGGCTCGCCGCGTTCGTGTGGCGGATCGTCGGACCGCCGCTGCAGAAGCAGGCCACGTTCAACTCCGCCATCGTCGATCACCTGAATCGCAACGTCACCGCCCACCGCGAGACCCAGCGCGCGATCGCGAGCGTCATCGGCATGCTGCGCGGGCAGATCGGCAATCTGCTGCTGTTCCAGTCGCGCCTGGTGGTCTACCTCCAGCAGATCACGCTCTACGTCGACACCAGGGATCGCGAGTCGGCCGGCAAGGCGCTGATCGTCAATGCCGCGGTCAACGGCCTGGCCGAGGAGCTCGCGAAGCGGTGGGAATCCCTCGTCGCGCGCGAGCAGCGCTACGAGGCGCGGGTGTCAGGACTCAGCGGCGCGCACGAGGAGTTGCGTACCCTGATCAGCGTGTCGCAGCAGGCGTCGATGACAATGAAGCGGGAACTCGAGCGAGTCATGGCGAGTCGCGAAGCGGCGAGCGAAGCGAGTTCCCCCGTAGGCCCGACCCTCAGGTCGGGGGGGCCATCCGATGCATCGCCGGCGTTCACTCCGGCGCTCGACGCCTACAAGTACGTCGGCTTCGAGGACCAGTTCCGCGGATCGCAGGAGACCATTCGCGCCCGGCTCGAAAGCTACCTGCCCTACTTCGCCGAGGCGTCGGACGTGCTCGACGTCGGGTGCGGCCGCGGCGAATTCCTCGA
>JBKJRJ010000037.1:0-17563 GCA_046594705.1 Vicinamibacterales bacterium | reverse complement strand
CGTCGACGAGAACCCGAACACCGCGGCCAAGTTCAGCATCCGCGGGATCCCCACACTGCTGCTGTTCAAGGGCGGCCAGGTCGTCGAGCAGGTGGTCGGGCTTGCCGACAAGGACTCCCTGAAGAAGGTCATCGACAAGCATGTCGCCTGAGAGCTAGGTCCCGGATCACAGTTTCCGGCACGACGGAGATCACGAAGCGACTGCAAACTGCAAACTGGACCCTGGACACTGGACACTTGACCCGTAACGTCATCATCATCGGCTCCGGCCCCGCCGGCCTGACCGCCGCCCTCTATACCGCCCGCGCCAGCCTGAAGCCGCTCGTGATCGAGGGGCTGGAGGCCGGCGGGCAGCTCATGCTGACCACCCTGGTCGAGAACTGGCCGGGCCATCGCGACGGCATCATGGGGCCGGATCTGATGGCGGAGATGCGCGCCCAGTCGGAGCGCTTCGGCGCCGAGATTATTCGCGGCCACGTGACGTCGGTCGATATGCTGACGTCCCCCTTCACCGTGAAGACCTCCGGCGCGGAGTACCGCTGCCACTCGCTGATCATCGCCACCGGCGCGACGGCGCGGCTGCTGGGCCTGCCCTCCGAGCGGGCGCTCATCGGCCACGGCGTCTCGACCTGCGCCACCTGCGACGGCTACTTTTTCCGCGGCAAGCCGATCGCGGTCGTCGGCGGGGGCGACTCGGCGATGGAGGAAGCAGTCTTCCTGACCCGGTTCGCCTCGCACGTCACCGTCGTCCATCGTCGCGCCACCCTGCGCGCGTCGAAAATCATGCAGGACAAGGCCTTCGCCAATCCCAAGATCTCGTTCGAGTGGAGCACCGAGGTCGAGGAGATCAAGGACACCGGGAAGGGTGAAGTGACCGCGATGGCGCTGCGCAACAGCGTCACGGGTGAGCGAAAGGACATCGTCGTCGACGGCGTGTTCGTCGCCATCGGTCACACGCCGAACACAGCCCTGTTCAGCGGCCAGATCCAGACCGACGCCAACGGCTACATCGTCACCCATTCGGGATCCCGCACCAATGTGCCGGGCGTGTTCGCGTGCGGCGACGTCCAGGACCACATCTACCGCCAGGCCATCACCGCGGCGGGTTCGGGGTGCATGGCGGCGATCGACGCCGAGAAGTATCTCGAAGGCCTGCCGCAGCACCTGGGCGACGCGCACGCGCCGGCGTAAGCGGGTGCCGCTGCGTTTCAATCGATCCAGCCGCCGCCGAGCACGACGTCACCATCGTAGAAGACCACCGCCTGCCCAGGCGTGATGGCGCTCTGCGGCAGGTCGAAGGTCACCCGGGCGCGGCCGTCGGCGAGTGGCGCGATGGTCGCGGGCGCGTCGTGGTGGCGGTAGCGGATCTGCACCGACGCGCGCAGCGGGGACGCTGGCGTGTCGCCCGACATCCAGTTCACCCGCGACGCCGTCAGCGTGCCGCGCTCGAGGTCTGCCTTCGATCCGACCGTGACCGAGGCGTCCGCGGCGTCGATGGCGACGACATACAGCGGCATCCCGGTCGACAGCCCGAGGCCCTTGCGCTGGCCGATCGTGAAGCGGTGGACGCCGTCGTGGCGGCCGAGAACGTGCCCCTCGCGATCGCGGATGGCGCCGGCGGGCATCTGCGCGCGCGCCGCCACGAACGCGGGATGCTCGCCGGAGGCGACAAAGCAAATTTCCTGGCTGTCCTTTTTCTCCGCCACCCGCAGACCGAGCCGCCGCGCTTCCTCGCGCACGGCGGCCTTGTCGAGCGCGCCGACGGGGAAGCGGGCGCGGGCGAGCTGCGCCTGCGTCAGGGTAAAGAGGAAATAGGACTGGTCCTTCTGCCGGTCGGCGCCGCGCCTGAGACGGTAACGGCGCGAGACGGCGTCAAAGTCCACCTGCGCGAAGTGCCCCGTGGCCACCGCTTCGGCGTCGAAGCCCTGCGCGCGATCCACCAGGGAGGCGAATTTCAGGTCGCCGTTGCAGTGCACGCACGGAATCGGGGTGCGCCCGGCGGCGTACTCGCGGACGAAGTCCGAGATCACGTGCTCGTCGAACTTGCGCTCGAAATTCACGATGTAGTGGGGAATGCCGATCGCGCCGGCGACGCGACGCGCGTCGTAGAGATCGTCGATCGTGCAGCAGCTGCCGAAGCGGGTCTCTCCCTGGTGCGGGTCATAGAGCTGCATCGACAGGCCGATGACGTCGTGGCCGTCGCGCGTGAGCAGCGCCGCCGCCACGGACGAATCCACCCCGCCGGACATGGCGACTACGATGCGCACGGGTCGATTCCCAACACCCAAACCCCAACGCCCAACGCCCAGGTCTTGGTCACCTCCGCACCAGCGTGCGCAGCTTGCCCACCACCGTCGGCAGCTTGGCGAGCAGCGCGTCGACCTGCGCCTCGGTGTTGCCGGCGCCGAGGCTGAAGCGGATCGAGTTCTGGGTGCGGTGCGACGGCAGGTTCATCGCGCGCAGCACGTGTGACGGCTCGAGCGTGCCCGAGGAACACGCCGATCCGGTCGAGACCGCAAAGCCCTCGAGGTCGAGCGCAATCAGCAGCGACTCCGCCTCGACGCCCTCGAAGCTGATGTTGGTCGTGTTCGGCACCCGGGAGGCGCGCGCGCCGTTGACGACGGTCCCTGCGACCTCTGCGAGGATGCCGCTCTCCAGCCGATCGCGCAGGGCGCCGGTCCGCGCGGCGTCACCGCCGAGTTTGGCCGCCGCCAGGCGCGCGGCCACGCCCATGCCGGCGATCCCGGGCACGTTCTCCGTGCCGCCGCGCCGGTTTCGCTCGTGCTTGCCCCCGGTCATGGTCGAGACCAGGCGGGTGCCGCGGCGGATCCAGAGCGCGCCGGCCCCTTTCGGCCCGTTGAACTTGTGCGCCGACAGCGTCAGCAGATCGACGCCGAGCAGGCGGACGTCCACGGGAATCTTCGCGACCGACTGAACCGCGTCGGTGTGCAGCAGGGCGCCATGCTCGTGCGCGATCGCCGCCAGTTCGGCGATCGGCTGGATCGTGCCGATCTCGTTGTTGGCGTGCATCACCGACACGATGGCCGTCTGCCGCGAGATCACCGCAGCGAGCGACGCGGGCGCGACGATGCCGGTGGCGTCGACCGGCAGGATGGTGGCCGTCCAGCCGCGTTTCACCAGCGCCTTGACGGTGTTGAGCACCGCCTCGTGCTCGATGCTGCTGGTGATGATGTGGCGCTTGCCGGTGGGCTCGAGCGCCTCGACGGCGCCGCGCAGCGCGAGGTTGTCCGATTCGGTGCCGCCGCTGGTGAAGACGATCTCGGCCGGTTCGGCGCCGATCAGCTGTCCGATCGAGGTGCGCGCCTCGTCGAGCAGCGCTTTGGCGCGCTGGCCGAAATGATGCACGCTCGAGGCATTGCCGAAATCTTCCCCGAGCGCCCGCGCCACGGCCTCGATGACGGCCGGGTCCGGAGGGGTGGTCGCGTTGTGGTCGAAGTAGGCGCGCATCGGATCGCCAATTGTACCATTTCCCTGTAAGTCTCAGCAGTAAAAGGACTAGACAGGCGCCGGAGGCCGGTCATATACTGGCCGGACCTGCTGCCCAGCGGCCCTGCGAGGTCAACTACGGACAGGTGGAGAGTGTGCCATGTGGAAACGGGATGACGCGGTGAAGCCGACGCCGCCGGGCGGTGGACCGCCCGCCGCGGGAACGGTTCAGACGACCCAGAACAATATCAATACCGCGCCCGCGCCCGAGCCGGCGCGCAGCAGCGACGCAGCTCGTGGAATGGAGAAGGGCCCCGTGAATATCGGAAAATCCGTCGTCATCAAGGGCGAGCTGACCGGCAGTGAGGATCTCACCATCGAGGGACACGTCGAGGGGAAGATCGAACTGCGGCAGAACGTGCTCACGATCGGCCCGAACGGCCGCATCAAGGCCCAGGTCTTCGCGAAGTCGGTCATCATCCTCGGCGAGGTGACGGGCAACGTCACGGCGAGCGAGAAGGTCGACCTGCGCGACAACGGATCGGTGGATGGCGACATCGCCGCGCCGCGCGTCGCGATCGCCGAAGGCGCGCACTTCCGCGGCAGTATCGACATGCAACGCGCCGGGGTCAAGACGGGCGAGACTCCGAAGGCCGTCGAGACCACCAAGCCGGACGGCAAGTCGTCCACCCCTGCACAGCCGGCGGCCGCGCCGCAGGCGGTGCCCCAGGCCACGCCCGCCGGCGCAGGCCCCCGGTAACGGTTCGGAGGTTCGGAGGTTCGCGGGTTCGCCCTCGAACCCCCGAGCCCCCGACCCCCCCGCGCCCGCACCTTCAACGTGTCGATCTCCGATCTGCTCAAGTTCGGTCACAAGCGTCCTGAGGATAACGAGCCGGGGCGGGCGGGCGACGCGTCTGCGCCGAAGGGCCCCGAGCCGGTCATTCCCTCGAAGGCGCTCCAGAAATTCATCAGCGCGCTCTCGCACAACGAGGCGCCCGTCCTGATCGACTTCGGTCCCGTCATCGGGACCAACGTCGCCTTCTTCGGCGAGCATCTCGGCTGCAAGCTCTATATCGAGGATCTCGCGAGCGAGATCGACACGCACACGCGTGCCCGCACGCGCGAGGCGCTGCCGGAGACGCTGGCGAGGCGATTCACCATGCCGGACGCGAGCGTCGACGGCGTGCTGTGCTGGGACATTTTCGATTTCCTCGAAGCGCCGGCGGCCAAGGCGCTCGCGCGCGAAGTGGTCCGCGTGATGCGCCCCGGCGGGGCGGTGATGGGCTTCTTCTGCACCAAGGCGATCGAGCGGATGCCTTTCACGAAATACGAGATCGTCGAGGCGTCCTCGTCGCTGCGCCACCGCCATCATCCCGGGACCGGCGGCCCCAAGTTCGTGTTGCAGAATCGCGACATCATCAAGATGTTCGACGGGCTCAGCGTCTCGGAGTCCTTTCTCCTCAAGAGCAACACCCGCGAAATCCTGCTGCGGAAACGCTGATGCGCCCGGTCATCGCCCTGCTGACCGACTTCGGCACGCAGGACCACTACGCGGGGACGATGAAAGGGGTGATCCTCGGGATCTGCCCCGACGTCACCCTGGTCGACATCACCCACGACATTCCGCCGCACGACGTGACCGCCGGAGCGCTGGAACTCGCGGCGGCCTGCCGGTATTTTCCCGCCGGTACGATCTTCGTGGCCGTGGTGGACCCCGGCGTTGGCTCGGCCCGGCGCGGCTTCGCCGCCGACACCGGCGACTACCGCTTCGTGGCCCCCGACAACGGCGTGCTGACGCAGGTGTTGCGCGACGCGCCGCCCAGGAAGATGGTCGAGCTGACCGAGCGCCGCTACGCGCGGCCGACGGTCAGCCGGACGTTCGAGGGGCGCGACCGGTTCGCGCCGGCGGCGGGCTGGCTGGCCAAGGGCATCCAGCTGTCCGCACTCGGACGGTCGATCACGGACGTCCACCGGCTCGACATCCCCGTCGCGGAGGAATCGGCCGGCGCGGTGCGCGGCGTGGTGGTGCGCGTCGATCGCTTCGGCAATCTCGTCACCAACATCGAGCGGAAGATGGTCGAGCGGCTGGGGCAGGGGGGCATCACCATCGACGCGGGCGGCCGGCGCATCGAGCGGCTGGTGGCCACCTATGCGGAGCTGCCGGCGGACGGTGTCGGCGCGCTGTTCGGCGGCACCGAGCATCTCGAGCTCGCGGCCCCCTCGTCGAGCGCCGCCGACCGCCTCGGCCTGACCCGCGGCGCCGCCGTGTCCGTCACCAAGATCTGAACACCCACCGCACCCGCATCGCGGAGTTCACGCGTCCTTCGAGCACTTCTGGCCCGTGTGGCCAAGGCGGCGTGCTGGCCTTGCTGATCCGTGTGGTGTTTGAGCCCAGCCGCCGGCCCCGTCCTGCCAGGCCGCGCGCGGGAAAAGCTGTCCGAGTATGAAACAATAAGACGTTTTCATACCTTTAGAAGGACGGCGTCATGCTTGATTTCGATCTCACCGAAGAACAGCGACTGCTCGAGCAGTCGGTCCGGGAGTGGGGCGCGCGCGAAGTGCAGCCCAAGATCCACGATCTGGACCGCGAACACCGCTTCGACCGCGGCATTTTCCCGCAGATGGCCGATCTCGGCCTGCTCGGCGCGTCGGTGCCGGTCCAATACGGCGGCGCCGGCATGGACTACGTCAGCCTCGGGATCATCAGCGAGGAGCTCGAGTACGTCGACACGTCGCTGCGTGTGATCATCTCGGTGCACGCCGGCCTCAACTGTCTCTCCCTGCTGTCGTGGGGCACCGAGGCGCAGAAGCAGCAGTACCTCGTCCCCCAGGCGCAGGGCACCAAGATCGCCACCTACGGACTCACCGAGCCGGCGGCCGGCAGCGACGTGCGAGGGATGCAGACGACCGCCATCAAGAAGGGCGACCGCTACCACATCACCGGTGAGAAGATGTGGATCTCGCTGGCGGACGTCGCCGACAATTTTCTCGTCTTCGGCTGGACCGACCTCGAGAAGAAGAAGCAGAAGGACCCCTCCGGTATCAGCGCGTTCATCGTCGAGCGCGCCTTCAAGGGCTTCTCGAGCGGCACGCTCAAGGAGAAATGGGGCATCCTCGCGGGCAACACCGGCTACTTCAAGATGGACGACATGGAAGTGCCGGAAGAGAACATGCTCGGCAAGCCCGGCGAAGGCTTCAAGATCGCGATGTTCGCGCTCGACCAGGGGCGCTACACGGTCGCGGCCGGCGCCACCGGCCTCGTCCGGGCGTGCCGCGACGCCAGCTCGAAGTATGCCAGGCAGCGCAAGACCTTCGGCGTGGAGATCGGCCAGCACCAGCTGGTCAAGGAAATGATCGCGCAGATGGAGAGCGACTACCAGGCGTCGCGCCTGCTCTGGATGCGAGCCGGCGTCCTCAAGAACCAGGGGCGCCGCAACACCCGCGAGACCGGACTGGCGAAGTGGTTTTCGACCGTCGCGTCCGAGCGCGCGGCCGGCGACTGCGTGCAGGTGCACGGCGCCAACGGCTACTCCGACGAATACCCGGCCGGCCGCTTCTACCGGAACTGCAAGGGCGCGGTGATCTACGAAGGCACTCGCGAGATTCACAAGATCATGCAGGCGGACTACGTCCTCGGCTACCGCCAGGACAAGCCGACCCGCTGCGAGCTACCGCCTTGGCCATTGAAGATTGAAGATTGAAGAATGCGCACTGTGAAACGGAGCGCCGATGAACTCTGATCTGTCTCTCGACTTTCTGCGCGTCGTCGAACAAGCGGCCATTGCCTGCGCGCACACCATGGGCCAGGGCGACGCCCACAAGTCGGATCACGCGGCGGTCGAAGCGATGCGCGCGTCGCTCGACACCGTGATGATCGACGGCACGATCGTAATCGGTGAGGGTGAACGCGACGAGGCGCCGATGCTGTACATCGGCGAGAAGGTCGGCCTCGGGGCGAAAGGCAAGTTCCCCTGGGGCATGCTGCCGAGCGTCGATATCGCGGTCGATCCGCTCGAAGGCACCAACCTCTGTTCGACCGGCGCGCCCAACGCCATCGCGGTGCTGGCGGCGTCGAGCAAGGGAGGGCTGCTGCACGCGCCCGATCTCTACATGGAGAAGCTGGTGGTCGGGCCCAGCTCCAAGGACGCGGTCAGCCTCGACGCCACGCCGGCCGAGAACCTGGCGGCGATCGCCAGGTCGCTCGGGCGCGACGTCGAGGATCTCGTCGTCGTCGTCCTCGACCGCCCGCGGCACGAAACGCTGATCGCCCAGATCCGCGCCACCGGCGCGCGCATCCGCCTGATCGGCGACGGCGACCTGTCGGCCGGCATCGCGGCGGCGGTGGTCGGCACCGGCGTTCACGCGGTGATGGGCATCGGCGGTGCGCCGGAAGGGGTGCTCACGGCCGCGGCGATGCGCTGCCTCAACGGCGAGATCTTCGCCCGTCTCGTCATCAACAAGCCGGAGGACGAGGAACGCAGCCGCAAGATGGGGATCGCGGATCCCCGCCGCATCTACACCTCAAAAGACCTCGCGTCGGGCGACGGCATCATCTTCGCCGCGACCGGCGTGACCGACGGCAGCCTGATGCGCGGCGTGCGCTTCTTCGGCGACGGCACCCGCACCAGCTCGATCGTCATGCAGAGCGACCCCGCGCGCATCCGCTTCATCGACACCATCCACATCGAACAGCAGCACGAGAAACTGCTGACGATACGCTTCTAGCATTGTCGATTGCAGACTGCAGATTGAAGATTCACGGATCCTCGATTGACGATTCGCGATTGACGGGTTGTCGACGGAAAATTGGCGTCGGTCGGCAATCGACAATCCGGCAATCGACAATCCGGCAATCGACAATCCGGCAATCGACAATCTGCAATCGTCATTCGTGAATCTTCAATCTGCAGTCTGCAATCTTCAATTTTCAAATGTCCTACCGTCGCAACCTTTTTGCGGTGACGTCGGCCTCCTTCATCGGCTTCATGGGCTTCACGCTCGTGATGCCGTTCCTCCCGCTCTACTTCCATCTTCTGGGTGTGGACGATGTCGGGCGGGTGGCGATGTGGTCAGGGCTCAGTCTCGGCGTGACGCCGGCACTGACCGCCCTCCTGGCGCCGCTGTGGGGACGCCTGTCGGACCGCTTCGGCCGGAAAATCATGGTCGAACGGTCGCTCGCCAGCTTCGTCGTCGTGATGTCGGCGATGGCGTTCGTGACCCAGCCGTGGCAGGTGTTCGCGCTGCGCGCCGTGCAGGGGTTGTTTGCCGGCTACGGCGCCCTGACGCTGACGATGGCGGCAGACTCGGCGCCGAAAGGCAAGATGGGGCAGGCGATCGGCGCCGTGCAGACGGCGCAGCGGCTCGGCCCCGCGCTCGGACCGGTGTTTGGCGGGTCCATCGCGGCGGTCGTCGGCCTGCATCGGGCCTTTCTCGTCGCCGGCGCGTTCTATTTCATCGCCCTCGTCGTCGTCTTTCTGATGTATGACGAGCGGATCGTGCGCGCGGCGGAGGCGCCGGCGACAGAGTCACGGCAGGCCGTCACGTTCCGCAGCGTGCTGGCGTTCGAGAACTTCCTGCTGATGGCGGTCGTGATCTTCGGGTTCCAGTTCGTCGATCGGAGCTTCGGGCCGGTGCTGCCGCTGTACGTGGGCCAGCTCGGGACCGCGTCGGCGCGGATCCCGCTGGTGTCGGGTCTGCTGTTCTCCATCGCCGCGGGCGCGGGGGCCGTCGGCCATCATTACTGCGCGCGCCTCCTGCGCCGCCGGACCGCGACGCAGCTGATCGCCGTCGCCTCCAGCGCGGCGGCCCTCGGCGCGCTCGCCTATGTGCTGGCGCCTGGCGTGCCGTGGCTGTTTCTGGCGACGCCGCTGTTCGGCCTCGCCATCGGCGTCGGCACGACCGCGGCCTACACCGCGGCCGCCGCCGTGATCCCTGCCGGCGTGCGTGGCACCGGTTTCGGCCTGCTGACGACCGCCTCGCTCATTGGCCTCGCGGTCAGCCCGGTGGTGTGCGGCCTGCTGGCCGCGACGTCGATACGCGCCGTCTTCGCCCTGGACGTCGTCGCGCTGGGCGCACTGGCGATCGCCGTGCATCGCCTGGGCGGCGAGGGCGGCAGAGCGGCCGGGACGCCCGCCGACGAGCCGGTACCGGAAAACGTGTAGCGCGCGGGTTGGCATGGCTGCCCGTCGCCTGGTGTTCTCGCGCCAGAGATCGCAGAACGGCCGAGAGCCTCGTCCAGGGTTTGTGCGAATGATGGATGGCATAATCAGGGCCCATGCCTCTCATCCTGCAGGTCGATCCCACCGACCCCGATCCCGCCGTCGTCCGCCAGGCGGCCGAAATGGTTCGCGAGGGGTTGATCGTCGCGTATCCGACCGACACCCTGTACGGCTTGGCGGCCGACCCGCGCAACGCCGCGGCGGTGCGGCGGTTGTATGAGCTGAAGGGGAGGCCTGAGGGGTCCGCACTGACGCTGATTGCCGCTGAACCGGCTCATGCGCGGGCGGCGGGGGACATGACCGGGCCGGCAGAGCGGCTGGCCGCCCGCTGGTGGCCCGGGCCGCTCACCATCGTCGTCCGCGCGCGGCCGATTCTCGCGCGCGAAGTCCTCGCGGGCGGTGCCACCGTCGGCGTGCGGATCCCCGATTCCCTGGTTGCCACCGCGTTCGCGCGGGACACCGGGTTCTGCGTCACCGCCACGAGCGCGAACCGTTCGGGCGCGGCGGCGGCGACCAGCGCGGACGAGGTGGCGGCGGCACTGCCCGACGTGGACGCGATCCTCGACGGCGGTCCGTCGCGCGTCGCCACGCCCTCGACCATCGTCGACGCCTCGGGCACTGCGGTGTCGCTCATCCGGCCAGGCGTGGTGCCCTGGGAGCGCGTGCTAAAATCGCTGCAGTGACGCCGCGGAACACGCAGACGACGCGGAAGGCGCCCCAGCGCGAGCGCGCCGCGCTGGTCGGTCTCTTCAGCGATTCCCCCAGGCATTTCGATCCGGAACATGCGCTCGACGAGCTGGCGGGACTTGCGTCGGCCGCCGGCGCTGATGCCGTGCTGCGCGTGCAGCAGGAACGCGCCCGACCAGACCCCGCCACCTTCCTCGGCAAGGGCAAGGTCGTGATGCTCGCGGCGGCGGCCGCCGAGGCGCGCGTGGACACGGTGATCTTCGACAACGAACTCTCGCCGGCCCAGCTGCGGAACCTCGAGAAGGCGCTGGCCGTCAAGGTCATCGATCGGACGCAGCTCATTCTGGACATCTTCGCGCGGCGCGCGCGTACCCGCGAAGGCAAGCTGCAGGTGGAACTCGCCCAGCTGCAGTACCTGATGCCCCGCCTGGTCGGATCCAGCGACGCGTTGTCGCGCCAGGGTGGCGGTATCGGCACGCTGGGCCCCGGCGAAACGAAACTCGAAACCGATCGCCGGCGCATTCGCCATCGGATCAGCATCCTGTCCAAGGAGATCGACACCGTCCGGCGGCGGCGGGCGCAGCTGCGGGAACGCCGGCACAAGTCCGCCGTGCCGACGGTCGCGCTGGTGGGCTACACCAACGCCGGCAAGACGACACTCTTCAATGCGCTGACCGGAGGCGACGCGGTCGCGTCGAACGCGCTCTTCGTCACGCTCGATCCGCTCGTCCGGCGCGTCAAGCTGCCGGACCGCCGTGAGCTGCTGGTGTCCGATACGGTCGGCTTCATCGATCGCCTGCCGCACTCGCTGGTTGCGGCGTTTCGCGCCACGCTCGAGGAAGTGGCCGAGGCGGACTTGCTGCTGCACGTCATCGACGCCGCCGCCCCGGACCGCGACCGCCGGATGGCCGCGGTCAATGCCGTCCTCACGGAGGTCGACGCGATCAGCGTGCCATCGGTGGACGTCTTCAACAAGGCCGATCAGCTGAGCGCCGCCGAGCGCGAGCGCATCGCGGCGCTCTACCCGTCTGCGCTGTGCGTTTCGGCGCTGACGGGCGAGGGGCGAGACGAGATCATTGCCGCGATGGAAACCCGGCTCGGGCTGGACACCGCGATCGTGACCTTCGGGTTCGATCCCGAGGACGAGGGGGACCGGGAGATGATCTCGGAGCTGTATCGGTTCGGGCGGATCCTCCAGCACGTCTCGTCCGACTCCGGTATCACCATCGAAGCCGAGTTGCCCAAGCGCCTGCTCGAGCGCTTCAAGAGGGCCGATGCCCGTGCGCGCGCGTAATAGCCTCCTCGCCGTCGCGCTCCTCGCCGCGTTGGTGGCATCCTGCGCGAAGAAGCCGGTCGCGCTTCCGGAACCCGCGGGCGCGGCGCGTTTCGCCGATTTCGTGTTTCCCGAGGCCGCCGCGGATCTGGCCGCCGCGGATGTGCTGAATCAGCACCGCGCCACCTGGCAGGTCCTGCAGTCCGGCGACATCAGGGCCGCCGAACGCGACTTCTCGGCGATCCTCAAGCAGACCCCGATGTTCTATCCGGCCGAAGCCGGCCTCGGCTACGCCGCCCTCGCGCGCAAGGACGCGCACGCCGCCCTTGCGCACTTCGACAAGGCGGTGGCGCGCAACCCCGCCTACGCGCCCGCCCTGGCGGGGAAGGGGGAGGCGCTGCTGTCGCTCGGGCGCACCGACCACGCCGCCGAGGCGTTCCAGGCGGCGCTGGCCGCCGATCCCTCGCTCACCGGGCTCAGCGGGCGCGTCGACGTCCTCAGGTTCCGCGGCGTGCAGCAGAACATCGAGAGCGCGCGCAAGGCCGCCGATGACGGGAAGCTGGACGATGCGCGGCGCGGGTATCTGGCGGCCATCGCAGCCTCCCCCGAAAGCGCCTTCCTCTATCGAGAGCTCGCCGCCATCGAACATAAGGCCGGCGATAGCCAGTCGGCGCTCGTGCACGCGGGCCAGGCCGCCACCCTGGATCCCGCTGACGCGCGCGCGCTGACGCTCTCGGCCGAGATCCTGGAGTCGATGCAGCAGTGGGCCAAGGCGGCAGATGCCTACGCGGCCGTCACCGCGGTCGAACCGTCGGACGCCACGACTGCCAGGATCGAAGTGCTGCGGGAAAAAGCCGCCTTCGAGGTGATGCCCGAGGAATACCGGTCGATCGAGACCGCCCCGGCGGTGACGCGCGCCCAGCTCGCCGCGCTCCTCGGCACCCGGCTCGGCGACATGCTGCGCCGCGCACCGGGGAAGCCCGTGGTGGTCACGGACCTTCGCAGCCACTGGGCGGCCCCGTGGATTCAGTCGGTGACGCGGGCGGGCGTGATGGAACCGTTCGCCAACCACACCTTCCAGCCCAATGGCGGCGTCCGCCGCGCCGACCTGGCGCAGGCCGTCAGCCGGGTGCTCGGGATCATCGGGGCGGAGAAGCCGCGGCTGGCGGCGCGGTGGCGGGAGGCGCGCCCGAAGTTCAGCGACCTGGGCCCGTCCCACCTGATGTATTCCCCGGCGGCGCGCGCCGTGTCGGCCGGCATCATGGCCGCGGAGGGGGACGTCTTCCAGCTCACCCGCCCGGTGAGCGGGGCCGAAGCCCGCGAGGCCGTTGCCCGGCTCGAAGCGCTTGCCCGGAAATGAGCCTCGGCCCCGTCTTCACGCCGGCGAACCAGCTCACCATGACGCGGATGCTGCTGATCCCGGCATTCGTGATTCTCCTGATGTACGGCTACCGCGGCTGGGCCCTCGTCGCGTTCCTGGTGGCGGGCCTGACGGACCTGCTCGACGGACTGATCGCCCGCCTGTCGGGCGAGAAGACGACGCTCGGGGCCTGGCTCGATCCGATGGCCGACAAGCTCCTGCTGCTGACGATGTTCGTGATGCTCACGCTGCCCGAGATCGGCCAGCCCAACCGGCTGCCGCTGTGGTTCACGGTGCTCGTGATCAGCCGCGACGTGGCGATTGTCGCCACTGTGGCGGTGGTGAACCTGGCGATCGGGCCTCGCACCTTCCCTCCGTCGATCTACGGCAAGGTCGCCACCGCCCTCTACATCGTGACCGGGGTGGTCGCCCTCTACTTCAACTACCTGGGGGAAGCCTCCCCGCTGGTAGGGATCCTGGTGTACGCGTCGCTGGCGATTACCTTCATCTCCGCGGGCCACTATGCGGCGCAGGTCGCGAAGATGGGGCACTGATCGGCTGGGCCGCACGCCGCAGCGTCGCCTGGAAAGAGGCTATAATAGCCTGATGAAGAAGGCTAGTATCTCCGAAGCCAAGAATCAGCTCAGTGCGCTGCTCGATCGTGTGCGGCAGGGACACTCGATCACCATCGAGGACAGGGGAGTACCGGTCGCCAGGCTGGAACCCGTGGTCACCTCCCTCGACCCCGACGGGCGCGCGGCCCGCCTCGAACGCCAGGGGCTGTTGCGCCCGCCGTCCGCCGCACTGGCGCCCTCGCTGTTGGCGACGCGCCCCCCGCGCGCGCTCGACGGCCGCAAGGCGAGCGACCTCGTGATCGAGGAGCGGCGGCAGGGCCGTTGAGATTCTGGGACAGTTCGGCGCTGGTGCCGCTCTGCCTTCAGGAACCATCAAGCGCCGCGGTGGCGGCCCTGATCAAGGACGATCCGGCCGTCGCCGTCTGGTGGGCCACTCAGGTTGAGTGTGCCTCGGCGCTGGCGAGACTGGAGCGGGAGGGCAGCTTGAACGCCGGACACGCGGCCCACGCCTTCGAGCGGCTGGACCGGCTGGCCGCGTCGTGGTTTCAGGTCGAGCCCGTCGACGAGATTCGGGAGGTCGCCAGGCGGCTGCTTCGCGTCCATCACCTGCGTGCGGCGGACGCCCTGCAGCTGGCCGCCGCTTATGTCGTCGCTGAACGACGTCCGCCGACGCTGGCAGTCGTCACCCTGGACGATCGCGTCGCGGACGCGGGGGCCCGGGAGGGCTTCGTGCTGGTCCGGCTTTCCTGAGCGGAAGGGCCTGACTGACCGGGATTTCGCATCCCCCTATAGTTTCGCCGCCCCGGTTGCGATAAAGCGCTGAAGGGGCTATTCTTACCGGCCCAACCCCATTAGGTCTCCAGGAGTAGTCATGCTGGACGCATTCAAGTCGAAGGGCGGCGCCACGAAGCTGCAGTCTGATGAGCTGCAGACGCTCATCGCGGCATCTAAAGAGGAACGCGCCGCGCTGAGCACCATGCTCACGCAGGTGCAGCAGCACAGCGCCAAACTCGCGTCGGCGGGCAAGACTCTGCAGGATGTCGACGAGAAAGCCGGCAAGGCCCACATCAAGCTGGACGAAGTGACCGAGCGCCTGAACAAGGCCGCCGCGCGCGCCAAGGAGCTCGAGGCCATCGACCTCCGTATCAAGTCGCTCACCTCTTCCGTCACGGAGGCGGAAAAGGAAGCCGTGCGGCTGACCGCGCCGGACGGGGAGCTCCAGAAGCACAAGCAGGCGCTTCAGAGCCTGTCGTCGCAGGCGCTGCAGACGCGCGCCAGTCTCGACACGCTCAAGAAGGACCAGTCAGGGCTCGACGAGCTGCGCGACCAGCTGCGGCAGGCGCAGGGGGAGATCAAGTCGTCCCACGAGCGCACCGAAGGGCTCAAGAGCGACTTCGAGCAGCTGCGGACCATCTCCGGGCAGCTGACGCAGGACTACGGCAAGCTCAAGGACCTGTCCCGCGAGACCCACGACGAGGCCAACACCACCGTCGAAATGGTGAAGGACGTCGAGAAGCGACTCGGCCCCCTGGCCAAGCTCCAGGAGATGAGCAAGACCACCGAAGAGCGAATGGCCACGTTGAACTCGCTCGCCGAGCACGTCACCCAGAAGATCAAGGCGCTCGACAATCAGAAGCACACCGTCGAGCACGCCGTCGTCGAGGCCAACCGCCTGAACGAGATGGTGTGGGCGATGGAGGTCCAGGTCAACAAGCTGAACGAGGGATCGCGCCAGGCGGCGCGGACCGAAGAGTTGATCGACCGCGTGGAAAAGCTGTCCCGCGAAGTGACGGCGCAGCTCGATCTCGGCACCAAGGGGCGCGACGCGTTCGCCATGGATCTCGGCAAGCTCGAAAAGGATCGCGCGTCGCTGACCGACTTCGTGCGCGCCTACAGCGACAAGCTCGCGGTCGAGCGCAAGGAGTTCGACTCGTTCGATCAGCGGGTCAAGGCGCTGCAGTCCTCGGTCGGCGAGGCGGAGAAGGGCATGGAAGCGCTGGCGGTCCGCGATCGGCTCGCGGCGTCGATGTCCCAGCGCGTCGATCAGCTGTCGAAGCAGATGACTGCGCTCAACGCCAACGCCGACGATCTGCAGAAGAAGCAGACGACGCTTGACGGCTTGCAGGAATCACTCGGGCAGGTCGACGAGCTGGCGAAGCGCACGGCGTGGCAGTACGAGAACCTCAAGCAGAGCCGCCAGGACCTCGACGCCCTGCGCAAGGAGATCCAGGACTTCTACAAGTCGCACGCCGCGGCGGTCCAGCTGCGCGACCGGCTCACGACTGATCGCACGGCGCTCGAGGGCTTCCTCGAGCGGACGATTGCCTTCAGCGCCGGGCTGCCCGATCTCGACGCCCGCATGGACGCCATCACCAGCAAGCTGGCGATCGTGGACGAGGGCACGCAAAAGGCCGCCAACCTCGTCACCATCGCGGACGATCTCGATCGCCAGATGAACCGCATCGCCAGCCAGCAGCAGTTCGTCGAGCGTGTCGAGGCGCGGCTGAACGGGCTGAACGTCCTCACCGGCGAGGTCGATCGCAAGCTCGAGGAGCAGATCGGCCGGCGCGCCGAGGTCGAGGGGCTGCGCAGCCAGATTGACGGCGTCGCCATCGAGGTCACCGACGCCCGGCAGAAGCTCGAAGGGGTTTCCGCGATCCAGGGCAAGCTGCTGCCGCTGACGTCGCAGTTGTCGATGCTCAAGAGCCAGATCGAAAAGGTGCACGCGCGGTTCGTGGCGGCGCAGCAGGAGGAGGCGACCCTGGCGGATCAGGAGAAGCGCCTGACCGAGATGCTCGCGGCCAGCCGCCACGCGTCGGGCGACGCCGCCGACCGCCTCAAGCAGGTGCAGGGCCTGGCCGAGGAAGTCGGGCGGTCCGGCATCATCAAGGACGAGCTCCTGCAGGAGCTCGCCAGGGTTCAGGGACGGCAGCGCGACGTCGCAGCGCAGCTGGATGCCTCCGAGGATCAGCTCAAGCGGCTCGAGGTCGCGTCGAAATCGCTCGAACAGCGTCGCACCCAGCTGGCGTTCTCCGAGAAGCGCATCGCCGCGTTCGAGGCGCGCGCCGGCGAGCTGGCACAGCTCACCGAGGAGATCGACAGCAAGATCGTCGCGCTCGGCAAGAAGGACGCGATCGTCGAGGCGGTGCGCCGGGAAGTGGCGAGCGTGCACGATGTGAGCGCCCGCAGCAAGTCCGACCTGCAGTACGTCGAGGCGCACCGCAACGACGTCGCCGCGGTCCGGGAGCGGGTCGACCAGGTGCTCGCCCTGGTCGGCGAGACCGAAACGCGGCTCGAGTCGATCGAGTCACGCAAGAAGTTGGTCGACGAGGTGCAGCTCAAGACCAACCTGATCACCAACATGCTCGAAGACGTGCGCCTCAACCTCGAGACGCTGGGCGAGCAGAAGGCCGTCGTGGATCACGTGATGGACAACTTCACGCGGCTGACCGAAAAGGTCCAGGAGGCGCAGACCACGCTGCGGTCGCTCCAGACGGAGCGCGAGCTGGCCGAGCGCATCGAGCGGGGGATCAAGAACCTGCGCAAGACGGCCGCTGCGCCCGCCGACGAAAAGGCGCGGCTCGCCTAGACACTGCAGACTGCAGATTGCAGATTAACGGATTGAGATTGCCGACTTCCGATTGGTGAGGCCCGATCGGGCCCCCTCGACATCGTCGCACACCTAATCCCGCAATCGGCAATCGGCAATCCGTCGCTCTGCAGTCTTCAATCTGCAGTCTTCAACCTGCAGTCGCAAATCTTCAAGGCAGAGTGGCGTCGATCAACAAGGACTACACCTTCTTGCGGAAGTATTCGAGCGTCTTCGTCAGGCCTTCTTCGAGGCCGACCTTGGGCTCCCAGCCGAGCAGCGTGCGCGCGCGCGTGATGTCGGGCTGGCGGACCTTGGGGTCGTCCTCGGGCAGCGGCCGGTACACGATCTGGCTCTTCGACCCGGTCATCGTGATGATCGTGCGCGCGATGCCCTCGATGGTCATCTCGTGCG
>JBKJRJ010000568.1:0-8782 GCA_046594705.1 Vicinamibacterales bacterium | reverse complement strand
CTGGTCGAGAAACGCTCGCAGGGACGCGATCACCCGATCCTGATCAACGTGCCGGAAACCTACTATTTGAAGTGCCTGATCCTGCGAAAGCTGGCCTGAGACCGGGACTGACGGCGGCGGCGGGGCCACCCTGCCAGCCCGGTGTGGGCTTCGCTCCAACCACCGGGCTCAGGATCGCGGCTTCCGCCTGGGTCTCCGCCTGGCGCACGACACGGAATGAACCTGTTAAAATCGGGAGCATGACTACCCGTCCAGCTTACACGCCGCTCGCCGCCTCCGACTTTGCCGCCGCGTTCCCCAACTCGAGCAAGGTCTACGTCGACGGACCGTCGGGCGTGCGCGTGCCGATGCGCGAGATCGCGCTCGGCAATGGTGAGACGCTACGGGTCTACGACGCCAGCGGCCCGCACGGCCACGACGTGCGCGACGGTCTCCCGAAGCTGCGCGAACACTGGGTGGCGCCTCGCCGGGGAACCCCCGCCGTGACGCAACTCCATTTCGCGCGCCAGGGTGTCGTCACGCCGGAGATGGAGTTCGTCGCCCTCCGCGAGGGCTTCGATCCCGACTTCGTCCGCTCGGAGGTGGCGCGTGGGCGTGCCATCATCCCGGCCAACCTCAACCACGTCGAGCTCGAGCCGATGATCATCGGCCGTAACTTCGCGGTGAAGATCAACGCCAACATCGGCAACTCCGCGGTCAGCTCGTCGATCGAGGAGGAGGTCGAGAAGCTCCGCTGGTCGACGCTATGGGGGGCCGACACGGTGATGGACCTGTCCACCGGCAAGGACATCCACCAGACGCGCGAGTGGATCATCCGCAACTCGGCCGTGCCGATCGGCACCGTGCCGATCTACCAGGCGCTCGAGAAGTGCGGCGGCCGTCCCGAAGACCTGACCTGGGAGATTTACCGCGACACGCTGGTGGAGCAGGCGGAGCAGGGAGTGGACTACTTCACCGTCCACGCCGGGGTGCTGCTGCGCTACATCCCGATGACCGCGCGCCGCCTCACCGGCATCGTGTCGCGCGGCGGCTCGATCATGGCGAAGTGGTGCCTCGCGCATCACCAGGAGAACTTCACCTACACGCATTTCCGCGAGATCTGCGAGATCATGCGCGCCTACGACGTGTCCTTCTCGCTCGGGGACGGACTGCGGCCGGGCTCCATCGCCGACGCCAACGACGAGCCGCAATTCGCCGAGCTCAAGACGCAGGGGGAGCTGACCAAGATCGCCTGGGAGTACGACGTCCAGGTCATGAACGAGGGGCCCGGCCACGTCCCGATGCACCTGATTCGCGAGAACATGGACAAGCAGCTGGAATGGTGCGACGAGGCGCCGTTCTACACACTGGGGCCGCTGACCACCGACATCGCGCCCGGCTACGATCACATTACGTCGGCGATCGGCGCGGCGATGATCGGCTGGTACGGCACCGCGATGCTGTGCTACGTGACGCCGAAAGAACACCTCGGCCTCCCCAATCGCGACGACGTCAAGGCGGGCGTCATCGCCTACAAGATCGCCGCCCACGCCGCCGATCTCGCCAAGGGGCACCCGCGCGCTCAGGCCTGGGACGACGCGCTGTCGAAGGCGCGCTTCGAGTTCCGCTGGCAGGACCAGTTCAATCTGGCGCTCGACCCGGTCACGGCGCGCGCCTACCACGACGAGACACTCCCGGCCGACGGCGCCAAGGTCGCGCATTTCTGTTCGATGTGCGGTCCGAAATTCTGCAGCATGGAGTTGACCCAGCAGATCCGCGCCGACGCCTCTGCCGAGGCCGCCGACGTCGCCCGCAAAGGCATGGACGAGAAATCCGTGGAGTTCCGCAAGCGAGGCGAGGTCTACGTTCCGCGGGAATGAAAACACGCCGCCTGTTCCAAATTGAACAAGTGCACGTTCCGGCGCCTGCCATACTGGAGAGAATGATGCGAATCCGGACTCTCTGCGCCTGCGCCGTGCTGACCATGGTGGCGCTCGCCGCGCCGGTGGCCGCCCAACCGCCTGAGGGCGCCACCCTCGCCGACGCGCAACGGCTCTTCTACAACGCGCACTACGAGGAGTCCGCCGCGCTGGCCGTGTCGCTGCGCCAGCGCCTCGGCCAGGATCTCGCCAACGACGAAATGCGGACGACGGCGCTGCTGTTCGTGCTGCGCGGCCTGCTCAAGGGACAGGACTCTCACAACGGCGAAAACAAAGCCGAGGCGCTGAAGCGTTGCGTCAAGTGCCCTGAGGTGCTCGCGGCGTTCGAGGCCGATCTGCACCACGGCCAGGGCATCGCGCGTGAGATCCTCAAGAAGACTCCCGCCGATGAAACCGCGCTGTTCTACCTCGGCAAGCTCGACCTCAACTACGTCTGGCTGCAGCTCGGGCTGCTCGGGAAGAAGACCGGCTGGGACGAGTACTGGGAGGCGAGAAAGTCACTCGACGCGCTGCTCAAAGAGAATCCGAAACACGTCCGCGCGCGCGTCGCCCGTGGCTGGATCGATTTCATCGTGAACACCCGGATGCCCTGGGGTACCCGTTGGGTGCTGGGCGGCGGCAACAAGAAAAAGGGGCTCGCCGCGGTGCGCGAGGGAGCCGGGATGGCGACCGATCAGTACAGCCACGCCGAAGCGGAGTTCGCGCTATGGGACATGCTCGTGCGCGACAAGGACCTGCCCGCCGCCACCGAGGTCGCGCTGCGCATCGCCAAGGCCTTCCCCGAGAACGCGGAAGTGGCCGCGTTCCTCAAGAGCCGGGCCTCGACGAAGTAGCACGGCACCGGCGTGCCGGCACTAGCTACCTGGCGACGGGACGATCTGGATGATGCTCTTGAAGCGCGCCGGCTGTGTACCGCGCTTGGGATTCAGGTAGCCGGCCGAGCCGCCCCACGTGTAATCCTTCACCGTCACGCTCGGCGGAAACGCCATCGTCTCTTCCTTGAACTTCCCGATATCGAACTGGTGAATCGCCGGTTCCTCGTAGACGAGATCGCCCTTCTGCTTCAGGACGGTCTTGTAGTAGTTCACCAGCTCGAGGAAGGGCGTGTTCGTGCCAAACAGGAAGTACCGCTGTCCCTTGCCCGCATCGAACGAGCCGACAAATTCCGCGCCCGGGTAGATCTGGACGCCGAGGGTGACTTCGGTCGGAATGTCGTTGGGGCCGGGTGCTGGTGCCACCGGCGCCGGCTGCAAGGGAGCGCCGGCCGCGGGGCCGGGCGCCACGGGCCTGGGCGGGCCGACCTTCGGGAACGGCTGCGGCGTCTGGGCGAGCATGGCGAAGACCAGGAGCAGCAACATGGTCATAGTATAGACCCCCGTAGCGCGCGACCTCGAGGTCGCCGTGACGGGCCACCCCATGACACCCCTGCTCGAGTGCTGCGAAGCGCAGCTCGACGACACCGTCCGCGTGATCGAAACGCTCGCGCGGCTGGAGTCCCCCAGCACCGACAAGGCGGCGGTCGACCGCTGCGGCGCGGTGCTCGCCGGCATGCTGCGGTCCGCCGGCGCCGACGTCCACGTGATGTCACAGCCCGAGCGAGGCAACCACCTGCTGGCGCGCGTCGCCGGCGAGGGCCGCCCGATCCTGCTGCTGGGGCACTTCGACACCGTCTGGCCGGTCGGCACTCTGGACCGGATGCCGGTTCGCCGCGACGGCGATCGGCTGCACGGACCGGGCGTGTTCGACATGAAGGCGGGCATCGCCCTCGCCATGATGGCCCTGGAGGCCCTGCGCGCCACCGGCCTGCGCCATCCGCCGGTGACGATGCTGTGGACCACTGACGAGGAGATTGGCAGCGCGACGTCACGAGAGGTGATCGAGGCGGAGGCGCGACAATCCGCGCTCGTCCTGGTGCTCGAGCCGGCGCTCCCGGGCGGCGGCCTCAAGACCGCGCGGAAGGGGTGCGGCGAGTTCGAGCTCATCGTCCACGGTGTCGCCGCGCATGCGGGCCTCGATCCCGGGAAGGGTGCCAGCGCCATTCACGAGCTGGCGGCTCAGATCGCGGCGATCGAGCAGCTCCAGGATCTGGCGCGTGGCATCAGCGTCAACGTCGGGATCGTGTCAGGCGGGAGCCGTCCGAACGTCGTGGCCGAAGAGGCCCGGGCGATCATCGACGTGCGGGCCCCCACGCGGGAGGGGGCGGCCGCGCTCCAGGCGGCCCTCCGCGGTTTGCATCCGGTCAGGCCGGGCACGCGTCTCACGGTAAGAGGCGGATTCGAGCGGCCTCCAATGGAGCGGACGGCCGCGGTGGCGGGGCTGTTCGAGCGGGCGGCGCGGGTGGCGTCCGCCCTGGGTCATGACCTCCTCGAAGGCTCGGCCGGAGGCGGCTCGGACGGCAACCTCACCGCCGCCCTCGGCGTCCCGACACTCGACGGCCTCGGGGCGGTCGGCGACGGCGCCCACGCGGCGCACGAACAGATCGCCGTGTCGGCCCTGCCGTGGCGGGGCGCGCTGATCGCTGGCCTGCTTGCCTCGTCGGGGTGATGGATTGGATCGTCGCCCGCCACATACGGGCGGTGGAAACAGGTAAACTTTGACCATGCCTAATGGCTTGAAAACGGCGTTGCTGCTTGGCCTGCTGAGCGGCGTGCTGCTCGCGATCGGTCAGCTCCTGGGAGGCGCCAACGGTCTGGTGTTCGCCTTCGGGTTCGCGGTGTTGATGAACTTCGGGTCGTACTGGTTCTCGGACAAGATTGTCCTGAGGATGTACAAGGCCCAGGAAGTGGGTCCGGGCCATCGTCTCTACCTGATGGTGGAGCGGCTGGCGCGGCAGGCCCAGCTGCCCATGCCGAAGGTCTACATCATTCCGGACCCGTCTCCCAACGCGTTCGCCACGGGGCGGAACCCCACGCACGCCGCGGTGGCCGCGACAGAGGGCATCCTGCAGGTCCTCTCGGACAGCGAGCTCGAAGGGGTTATCGCACACGAGCTGGCGCACGTGCAGAACCGGGACATCCTCATTAGTTCCGTGGCGGCGACCGTTGCGGCGGCCATCATGATGGCCGCGCAGACCGCGCAGTACGCGGCGATGTTCGGCGGCTTCGGCGGCCGTGGCGAGCACCGCGACCGCGGCAACAACCCGATCGCCTTGATCGCGACGATCATCCTCGCGCCCATCGCGGCGATGCTGATTCAGATGGCGATCTCGCGGTCGCGCGAGTTTGCCGCCGACGCGAGCGGCGCCCACATCGCCGGCAATCCTTACGGGCTCGCCGACGCCCTGCGCAAAATCGACGCCGTGTCGAAGCGCGTGCCCCTCGACGCGAACCCCGCGACCGCGCACATGTTCATCGTGAAGCCTTTCAGCGGCGCCGGCCTGATGTCGCTGTTCAGCAGCCACCCGCCCACCGAAGACCGCATCCGCGCGCTCCTCGGCGGCTCCCGGTAGGAAGACCTCGTCCACTCCTGATGACCGCGGGGCGGAGGTCCGCCCTGCAGCGGCTGTGGCTACCCAACCACACCCGTCGTGCTGTCCACCGTACTCTTTGCAGGCCAGCGACTTAGCTTCCTGCTCATCCGGGGCGGTTCCTTCGGCCCGCGTATTGCTGTGACACGGACAGCGATAACGCGGGGAGGGCGCCTTGGAAGACTTCGACATTCCGCAGAACAAGCTGGCCGATTCAGCCGAGCGCGTGGTCGATCGCGCCCTCGACGAGGCTCGCCGGCGCCAACATGCGCTGCTCACGAACGAACACGTCTGCCTGGCGTTCGCGCAGGCGGAGTGGGACATGTTCGGACAGGTGATGCACGACCTCGACCTGAACCCTCACGAGATCCTCCAGGCCCTCGAGGAGCATCTCCGCCTGCTGCCCAGCGTGCCGGGCCGCGAGTTGCGCGTGGCGCCGTCCACCAAGCTGCTCTTCAAGCTGGCCCTGCTGCACGCCAGCCGCAGCGGCCGCCAGACCATCACAGGGGCTGACCTGTTCTCGGCGATCTTCGAAGAGACCCAGGGCCTCCCGGTCTCAATCATCCGGCGCCACGGCATCGAGCCCGAGACGCTCGTCACCCGTGTCGCCACCCGCATGCGCGACCACGAGCTCCAGGAGGAGCGCATGAAGAAGCGCTTCGAGCTGCCGCCGTTCCTCACGCACTTCGCCACCAACGTCAACCAGCTCGCGCGGCAGGACAAGATCCCGCCGGTGTTCGGCCGGGACGCCGAAATGGATCGGGTCTTCGAGATCCTGTGTCACCGCGAGCGCGCGAACTCCGTGCTGCTGCTCGGCGAGCCGGGTGTCGGGAAGACCGCGATCGCCGAAGGGCTGGCCCGGCGCATCGAGTTCTCGCCCGAGACGGTGCCGGTCCGGCTGCGCGACTGCCAGATCGTCAATCTCCAGATGAACACGATGGTGGCGGGGACCATGCTGCGCGGCATGTTCGAGGATCGCATCCAGAACGTGATCCGCGAGATCAAGGAACGGCCCAACCTGATCCTGTTCATCGACGAAGTCCACACCATGATCGGCGCGGGTTCGGCGCTGGGCGCCCCCTCCGACGCGGCGAACGTGTTCAAGTCGGTCCTCGCCCGCGGCGAGGTCCGGATCATCGGCGCCACCACGCTGAGCGAGTACAAGGAGTTCATCCAGGAGGACGAGGCGCTCGCGCGTCGCTTCCGCACCGTGCAGATCGACGAACCGACGATCGAACAGACGCGGACGATCCTGTACAACCTGCGGCCGCGCCTCGAGCGCAACTACTCGGTGCGCATCACGGACGAAGCGATTGAAACCGCGCTCGAGATGTCGCCGCGCTACATGCGGCACCTGCAGCTGCCCGACAAGGTCATCGGCTGGCTCGACACCGCCAGCGTCAAGGCGGAGATCGAGCGCCGCTGGGAGGTTGACGGGCAGGACGTCGTCCAGGTGATCTCGCAGGTGGCGCGAATCCCCGAAGACATGGTGTTCCGCGACGTGACCAGCCGGTTCCAGGCGGTCGAGACCACCCTCGGCTCCCGGGTCGTCGGCCAGCGCCACGCGATCGACGCGGTGGCGCGCCGTCTGGTGCTCAACAAGGGTCCCTTGAAGGACGGCTTCGATCGTCCCGACGGCGTGCTGCTGTTTCTGGGCCCGACCGGGGTCGGCAAGACCGAGCTGGCCAAGGCTGTGGCGCAGTTCCTCTTCGGCGACGAGAAGAAGATGATCCGCGTCGACATGTCCGAATATCAGGATGGCGGTGTCGGCGTCGACAAGCTGATCGGCATGCCGCGCGGGATCGTCGGTTCGGAGCGCGGCGGCGTGCTGACGAACCAGTTGAAAGACAACCCGTACTCGGTCGTCCTGCTCGACGAGGTGGAGAAGGCGAGCCCGCACATGCTCAACCTGTTCCTGCAGGCGTTCGATGAAGGCTGGGTGACCGACGGGCGAGGCAAGCGGGTCTACCTGAGCGATGCCATCATCATCATGACGTCGAACATCGGCTGCGAGCACTTTCGCAAGCTGACCAGCCCGTTGGGCTTCTATCAGAAGCAGGTCGGGGTGGAGCAGATTCAGGGCGAAGTGATGCGCGAGCTCGAACGCCGGTTCTCGCCGGAGTTCCGCAACCGCATCGACGAAGTGGTGATCTTCTCGCCGTTGAGCAAGGACGAGGTCCGGCAGATTACCCTGCTGCAGATCGACAAGATCGCCGCCACGCTGGCGCGCAGCGGGCGCACGCTGGCCGTGACACCCGAGGCGGTCGAGCAGCTCGTGACCGACGGCTACAGCCTGGCCTACGGCGCCCGGTTCCTGAAGCGCGTGATCGAATCGAAGATCAAGCTGCCGATCAGCCAGCGTTGGGCCGAAGGCCAGGCCTTCTCGGCCGATGTCGTCGATGGCCAGGTGGTGATCCAGCTGGTCGAGGCGCTCGGCGGTTATCCGGCGCTGGCCGCCACGGCCTGAGCTTCACGAGGGCCCGCGCGAGCCCGCGGGGTCCCAGCTCAAAGTCGCCTGCTCCGGCGCCGGGGATCCTTCTCCCGCCGCCGCTCTCCCCTCACCCGGGCAGCGTGGCGATTCACGTGGTGGCGCTCTTGGAGCCGGTCGATGAGCGCACCCACCTGCCCGGCGTTCCGGCGCGGCGTATGCGCCCGGATAACAGCCGGTCGGAGCTGCCGGGGCTTCATGGGGCTTCGCTTTTGTTCCGCCATCACGATGTCGCCGTCCCGGCCTGTCAATCGATGTATGTTGACGGCCATGAAGCTGACGATCATCGCGCTCTGCGGCGCACTGTCCCTGGGCCTGGCCGAGAGTGCGCGCGGCCAGACCCTCGATCCGAAATCGCTGGCCGCCGCGCTCGACGCCAAGCCAACCGGGGCCGACGCCGAACAACTGGCGGCGCGCATCCGGACCTGGTTTGGCGGCCCCGAGAACCTCGTGAAAGGGCCGGCGCCGAAAATCGACGAGCTCACGGTGGCGTGGGCGATCGAAGTGCCGGGCCTGGCCGCCAACGTCGTGCCGCGTGTGGTCTCGGATATCGTGGCGTTCACCAAGCCGCTGGTGAAAGTCGGAGAGACCGGGGTCTATGCCGGCGTGGCCACCCTGTCGCACGGCTACGCCATGACCTGGCACTACGAGCTACCGGACCGGCGGCTCGGAGGGGCGCAGCTCGAGGTCTACGAAACCCACCCGGACAGCCGCGAGCAGCCGGGCGTTCCCAGAGGCTCGGTGAGACAGATGCCCGCGTGGGAGAGCACGATCTTCGCCGGGACGAGGCGGGACTGGTGGGTCTACGTGCCGGCGCAGTACAACGCCGCGTCACCCGCCTCGGTGATGGTGTTCCAGGATGGCTCGGGCTACAAGGACTACGTCCCGACCGTCTTCGACAACCTGATC